>JBGVKA010000001.1:0-2432 GCA_045129715.1 Eubacteriales bacterium
GCCGCACTTGGGACAAGGAACGGCAATATCCACTACCTTCTGCTTTGTGAATTTACACTTAGGATAGTTTTTACAAGCGTAGAACGTACCGTATCTTCCGTTACGTACCACCATATCACCGCCGCAGAGCTCACACTTGAAATCTGCAAGCTCGATCTTGCGCTCCTTCGGTTGATCGGGGTTTCCGTTCTTATCAACCGCTATAGTGCTCTTGCACGCAGGATAATCGGGGCACGCCAAAAACTTTCCGAAGCGTCCCGTTTTATATATCATTTTCTTTCCGCACTTGGGACAGTCGTAGTTGCTCTGCTCGTGGGGAATCTTTTTATTCTGCTTATCCGACTTCGCCTCGGACGCCTTCTTCAGCTCCTTATCAAAGTTCTCGTAGAATCCTCCGATAAGCTCCTCGATAGTAGTTTCGTTATTTTCGATAGCATCGAGATTCGACTCCATGCCTGCTGTAAACTCATAGTCTACTATTTCGGGAAAATATTCCTTCATAAAGTCGGTGGTTATCTCACCAAGCTTCGTTCCTACGAGAAGCTTGCCCTCGCGCCTTACGTAATCTCTCGAAATTATGATCGATATGATAGGAGCGTAGGTCGAAGGTCTTCCTATGCCGTTTTCCTCAAGGAACTTGATAATAGATGCCTCCGTATAACGCGCGGGAGCCTCTGTAAAGTGTTGTTTCTTTTCAATCGACACGGCACTGAGAACGTCCCCCTCCTTTACGTCGGGAAGCTTGGACATATTTCCGATATCGTCCTCCGCCGTCTCATCGTCAGTATTGTCGTAAAGAGCCATAAATCCTACGGATTTTACGACCTGACCGCCCGTCTTGTAGATCGAGCCCGAATTTTCTATATCGATAGCCACGGTATCGAGAACCGCGCTTTCCATCTGGCTCGCAATAAATCTTTCCCATATGAGCTTATAAAGCTTATACTGCTCGGAGGAAAGCATTTTCTTGATGTTTTTAGGCGTAAGATATACGTTTGACGGTCTTATTGCCTCGTGTGCGTCCTGAGCGTTATTCTTGCTCTTGTATATTCTTTCGCGCTCGGGCAGATATTCTCCGCCGAGATTGTCTCTGATATATTCACGAGCCTCTGCCATAGCACTCTCGGAAATTCTCATGGAGTCGGTACGCATATAGGTTATAAGACCTTGAACACCGCCAAACTCATATCCGAGGTTCAATCCGTCGTAAAGCTCCTGAGCAACCTTCATCGTCTTATGCGACTGGAAGCCGAGCTTCTTCGACGCCTCCTGCTGAAGCGTAGAGGTGGTAAACGGAGGTGCGGGCATCTTCTGCTTTTCAGCGTGCTTTACCGAAACTACCTTGAATTCTCCGTTTTTGGATCTGTTTTCGATCTCTGCGGCGGTCGTTTCATTCTCAGGTCTGAGCTTTCCGTCGGAGGTTCCGAAATAGTGAGCCACTATAACGTCGGAGGAGCTGAGCGCAAGCTCTGCATCTACCGTCCAATACTCCTTGGGAATGAATTCCGCGATCTCCTTCTCTCTTTCCGCAATAATTCTTACTGCGACCGATTGAACTCTTCCTCCCGAAAGACCGCTTCCGACGTTCTTCCAAAGAACCTCACTGAGATTAAATCCAACGAGTCTGTCAAGAATTCTTCTCGCCTGCTGAGAGTTAACGAGATCCATATTTATACGTCTCGGAGCCTTTATAGCCTCCTTAACGACTTTTTTCGTAATTTCATTGAACGTAACCCTGCAAGCCTTTGACTCGGGAATTCCAAGCTCGGTGGCAATATGCCACGCGATCGCCTCACCCTCACGGTCAGGGTCCGTTGCGATAAATATTTTGTTTGCGGCTTTAGCTTCCTTTTTAAGCTCCTTGATAACGTCGCCCTTACCTCTGATATTGATGTAATGAGGCTTAAAGTTGTTATCAACGTCAATTCCGAGACTGCTCTTGGGTAGATCTCTGATATGTCCCTTTGAAGCTATTACCTTGTAGTTGGAGCCAAGGTATCCCTTGACGGTGTTTGCCTTTGCAGGCGATTCCAATATAACTAAATTTGCCATATATCAAGCGGCATAGCCGCTCCTTTCAGTTTAAATTACGCTTTACCGTTTCACCGGGAAGCATCGTAACGAATTTTCCTATTTCAAGCTTGAAAAGAGCCTTCATAACTACGTGCATCGGTGTTTGTGCATCTACGAGAGAATCTATCGAGCATGGCTCGGATACGGGTATCCTCTTATAAACGCTGAGCGTATTTTTATCAAAATTCATATTCTCTATCGGAGTCTCGGGCTTAGGTGTCTCGATATCCTTCGATTCCGCAGAGCTTTCTTCCTTCTTTTCCTTCTTCTCGCGCTTTTTACTTGGGAAGGTAGAAAAGATATCGTCACTCGGAGTTACGCAGCATATCTCAAGCTCTCTGAAGACGTCGTTCATATTC
>JBGVKA010000002.1:0-6045 GCA_045129715.1 Eubacteriales bacterium
TCTTGTATGACGGAGGGCGCGATCACCGAGAGCGAGGGCCACATCCGTTGTGAGTGCGGCTTCGATGCAACTCTCGATTCCGCGTACAAGCTCCATAACGCACCCTTCGACCGTGTGAACGAGTGGTTCGAATGGCAGCAGAATTCGATAGACGTAGAGACCGAGAGCCTTTCCTCAAAGGCGAGATTCGGTGCCTGCGGCGAGGACGGATTTATGAATGCAAACGCAGGTGAGGGCGAGATCTATATGGACAAGGATACCTTCAGACTTTCGGGAACCATTCACGGAGAGAAGATCGAGTTCACCGTAAATCCCGAGAAGATAGGCGCATTCCCCGTAACTCCCGCCGATCACTTTGATATATACCACTCAGGAAAGCTTATATACGTATATCCCGAGCCCGATCTCAGATCGGTCGTAAAGTGGGTATGCTTCCTCGATAATCTTACCGCAAAAAGAAGAGCAGGGGAGTCCGAAAAGACCGCAGTAGGCGTTTAAAGCCAAAAGAGCCGTGAACGCTTGACAAGGCTATGTCACTGTCAAAAAACGATTGACTGTCTACGATATCACCTCCGATGATGACAATACGCGCTTGACTGTGGGTGCTAAAAATATCAATAATGCTAACAAACGTTTGCATTTTTAAAGAAATATAACGTCAAGTCGCATTTTACGTTTGCCAAAAAAGAAAAAAAGAGTCCGTCTCATTTCCGAGACGGACTCTTTTTGCTATAATATTGAAACGCTTTTATAAATTGCTTTCTATACCGTCGCTTAGTCCTTGTCAAAGAATTTTGCGACCGCCTCGCCAAAGAGATTACCGAGCTTAACCTCGCTCGTCGAGTCGTAGTGAGCAAGGTCGGGAGAGCCCGCAGGCTCGTTCTCACGAGTGAGTCCCTCGGCAACGGTGTCGATGACCGCGTTTATTTCAGAGGAGTCCGCAACATTCTGCTTTGATGCGTTAACTAAATCGTAGTGCACCCAGATGGTAGGAGCCGCGGCAATGTAAGCGTCAACGAACGCAATGCCGTCGTCGGATGCGTAAGCCTCAAATCTTTCTCTGATATCCGCAATGAAATTGGTTAAACTAAGCTCGTAATCGGTAGCGTTTTTCTCGGTGAAGGAGTCGGATTCGCCCTGCATCCAGCACATACCCTCGATCTTAACGTCATAGTTCTTGGATACGAGGTATTCCATACTCGTCTCAACGTATTTAACGAAATGCTTGTAAAGATCACCGGTCTTTCCCTTGCTTGAGGGGGAGAGCCACTGATCGAAAAGATTCGTGCCGCCCCACGCCCACTTGATAATAAAGAAGGTCTCGTCGGGATAAAGCTCGTTGAGAGTCTCCGCGAGTCCAAGCTCGGGGCCGAAATATCCGCCTGCCTCACCCTGCTTTGAGCCGCTCTTAACGAATCCGCGCGACTCGTTTGAGGACGAAGCGAAGTAGTTTATATATACGTTATCGTATCCGTTTTGATATTCCTCGTATTTTTCCGCGGAAACGTTATCCTTAAGATATTCGTCCTTTGAGCATCCCGATGCGTTGGATTGACCGCCGAGGAGTATTACCTTCGCACTCTTTCCCTCGCCGTCGGGAAGGGTGTCACTTACGGTGTAGCTGATCTTGTCGTAGGTGCGCTCCTCTCTTACGTAGAGCAAGCCGAGCACGATAGCACCGATCAGTAAAAGGAAAAAGCATAGTACGGCAATTTTTTCAATAAAGAACAATTCTCTGAAGCTCATATCGTTTCCTCCGATGTTGTTTGATGTAATTTTATCAAAAAAAAGGAATTTTGTCAATAGCAAAGAGGTCCGGCACCAGAGTTTTTCCAAATATTTAATATATTTTCTATATAAAAAATACTTGAATATAAAAAAGCATTATGTTATAATGTATAAGAGAAAGGTCAAAACGAGAGATTTTTTGGTAAAATTGTCTAACTGATTCTCGAATTAAGACAAAAAAGGAGCAAAAAATGAAAAAAGAAGTCACAGTATATGCCAATGGGCATCGCAAGTTCGGTATGCGGGATAAGCTCGCCTATGCCGCGGGAGACCTCGGATGTAATATGAGCTTTGCGCTTAAGAGCACGGTGCAAACCTTCTGGCTTGTATTTATGATGCTTGAGACGGGTCTTCTTTCCGCACTTCTTCTCGTCGTTCAGATATGGGATGCCGTTAACGATCCCCTTATCGGTACTCTTATAGACAACGACAGAAGACAATACAAAATGGGTAAGTTCAAGACCTATATCTTCATAGGTGCCTGCGGACTTTTGGTAGGCGGAGCAGCCGTCTTCCTTCCGTTCCCGAACGCCCCCGTCGTAGTTAAGGCGATGCTCTTCGTCGTAGGATACATTATCTGGGATGCATTCTACACCGTTGCAAACGTTCCCTACGGCTCAATGCTTTCCGTAGTAACCGAGGACGTTGGTGAGCGCGCACAGCTTTCCACCTGGAGATCCATAGGCTCGATGATCGGAAACGTTCTTCCCATGGTTCTTTTGCCCATGTTCATCTGGAAAAAGGTGACCTGGGACGGTAGCACCGACTTTCTTAACAATATAGAGATCCCCGAGGGTGTCACCGCAGACGCCTTCACCAAGAACCCCAACACCGGCGAGGCTTACCAGATGGGTGATAAGGTTCTCAGCCCCATCACCGGAAATCAGGTTGAGGTGCTTCTCGGAAACAGAGTATTCTGGGTTGCTCTTCTTATGGGTGTTATCGGCTTTATCGCGTTTATGTTTATGCTTAAGATGATCACCGTCCGCGTTGATGAAAACAGCGTTAAGACCAACGGGACGAGCGGTGAGAAGATAAACGTGCTTGCATCCTTCGGCAAGTTTATGAAGAACCGCCCCGCAGTAGGCGTAACGCTTGCAGCAATGGGTATGTTCCTCGGTATGAATGCGGCAACCACCGCTAATACGATAATGTTCGCAACCTATTTCAACATGGCGTCAATGTCGGGTGTGGTACAGATGATAGGCTTCCTTCCTATGTTTGCATTTATGCCCTTCATAACCAAGATCGTTGAGAAATACGGTAAGAAGGAAGCATCCGTTCTCGGAACTGCAGTATCAGTTTTCGGCGGCTTGCTTATGTTCGTATTCCCCTTGATCGGCAACGTTACCGTATCTCTCGTTGTTTATCTTGTTGCTCTTTCCATCTTCGGCTTCGGTATGGGTATCTACACCTGCGTATCGTGGGCAATGATGGGTGACGCTATCGACTACAACGAGTGGAAATTCGGAACTCGCGAGGAGGGAACGGTATATTCCTTGCACTCCTTCTTCAGAAAGCTTGCTCAGGGCGTTGGTCCCTCCATCGTTCTTTTGATAATGGGCTGGCTTGGATATCAGTCCGAGTACGGAACTATCGGTCAGAACGCGAATACCGCTCACAATATGTGCTGGCTCGTTGCGGGACTCTACCTCTTCAGTGCAGTGCTTCAGTTCATCGGCCTTGCGGTTATCTATAATCTCGACAAGAAGACTCTTACCAAGATGAATACCGAGCTTGCGGCAAGAAAGACAAGCGAGAGCGCAGAATAAGACCTTCAAACGTAATTTTTAAATATAAATTCAGGAGAATTTCAATGAGAAATATTGTTAATATCAACAGCAAATGGCTGTTCGTTAAGAACACGACCGACATTGCCGCAGAGGGCGGCGTGTCCGTAAACCTTCCTCACACCTGGAATGCCGAGGACGGCTTTGACGGTGGAAACGACTATTTCCGCGGCTCGTGCCTTTACACCAAGACCGTAAATAAGTCCGATCTTCCCGAGGCAGATCTTTACTACCTCGAGTTTAGGGGTGCAAACTCCTCTGCTGACGTATACGTTAACGGCAAGAAGCTCGCTCACCATGACGGAGGATACTCCACCTGGAGAGTTAATATCACCGAGCAGCTTACCGATAAGGCGGATGTTGCCGTTATCGTAGATAACTCCCCTAACGAGACCGTATATCCCCAGATGGCAGACTTCACCTTCTACGGCGGTCTCTACCGTGGCGTTAATATCGTATGCGTTAATAACGCTCACTTCGATCTTGATTATTACGGTGCTCCCGGTATTAAGGTAACTCCTATAATTAAGGGTGCAAACGCAACCGTCTCGGTTGAGTCCTACGTTAAGAATCTCACCGATACGCAAACCTTAGTTTACACTATCAAGGACAAAGAGGGCAACGAGCTCTATAAAACCGAGACTAACGGCACGAAGGTCAACTTCGAAATTGAGAACGTTCACCTCTGGCACGGCCGTCGCGATCCCTACCTCTACACCGCAGAGGTAAAGATAGTTGAGGACGGCAACGTTCTCGATAACGTATCGACAAGATTCGGTTGCCGTAGCTTCGAGATCGATCCCGATAACGGCTTTATCCTCAACGGTGAGGAGTATCCCCTTCGCGGAGTATCTCGCCATCAGGACAGATGGGGCGTAGGTAACGCGCTTCTTCCCGAGCATCACGCAGAGGATATCGATCTTATTATGGAGGTCGGTGCAACCACGATCCGTCTTGCTCACTATCAGCACGATCAGTATTTCTACGACCTTTGCGATGAAAAGGGCTTGGTGATCTGGGCGGAGATACCCTACATTTCAAGACATATGCCCGGCGGCAGAGCGAACACCGTCTCTCAGATGACCGAGCTTATCTCTCAGAACTACAACCACCCCTGTATCGTAGTATGGGGACTTTCCAACGAGATCTCTATCGCAGGCTCCGATGAGGATCTTCTTGAGAACCACCGTGTCCTCAACGACCTCGTTCACTCGATGGATAAGACTCGTAAGACCACCGTTGCCGCAGTTTCTATGTGCAAGATGGACGATCCCTATCTCCAGATCCCCGACGTAGTATCCTATAACCACTATTTCGGATGGTACGGCGGCGAGACTCATATGAACGGCCCCTGGTTCGATAAGTTCCACGCTATGCACCCCACCATTCCGATCGGATGCTCCGAGTACGGATGCGAGGCTCTCAACTGGCATACCAGCGATCCCAAGCAGGGTGACTACACCGAGGAATATCAGGCGTACTATCACGAGGAGCTTATCAAGCAGCTCTTCACAAGAAAGTTTATGTGGGCGACTCACGTATGGAATATGTTTGATTTCGGTGCCGATGCAAGAGCCGAGGGCGGCGAAAACGGTCAGAACCATAAGGGCCTTATCACGATGGACAGAAAGTATAAGAAGGATGCCTTCTACGCATACAAGGCTTGGCTCGTGTCTGCCGACGAGGATCCCTTCGTTCACCTCTGCGGAAAGAGATATATCGACCGTGTTGAAGACGTGACCAAGGTAACCGTTTACTCCAATCTTCCCGAGGTAGAGCTCTTCGTTAACGGAGAGAGCGTAGGCAAGAAGACCGCTGAGGATCATTTCTTCTACTTCGACGTTAAGAACGAGGGCGAGAGCACCATCGTTGCAAAGGCAGGTGAGCTTACCGACGAGGGAACCATCCGCAAGGTAGATACCATGAATATGGACTACGTTCTCGTAGAGAAGGGCGCGGTTCTTAACTGGTTTGATATCAACGCTCCTAAGGGACGCTTCTCCCTTAACGATAAGATCGGTGATATCGTGAAGTCTAAGAGAGGAAAGCTCTGGCTTCTCGGTGTTGGACTTAAGATCAAGAAAAAGATGAACGCCAACAAGAAAAAGAAGAAGGGCGAGAAGGGCTCCGGCGGATTTGACATCGACCTTAAGTCCGGTGGCGGAATTATGGAAATGCTCGGAAGCTTCACGGTTCTCAGACTATCAAGCATGATGGGAATGGCGAACATCACGTTTACCAAGGAAGAGCTCCTTAAGATGAACAAGAAGCTTAACAGGATCAAAAAGCCCAAGGAAAATAAGAAATAATACTTAAAAAGCGGAGAAGTCGTGATCACGGCTTCTCCGCTTTTGCGTTATAGAATATCATTAATTAAAGACAACAAACAAAATAAAAGGAAACGTGAGGCTGATAGCCTCCCCTGCAAATGATATATCATAATACAACGTAGGGGAGGATATTATCC
>JBGVKA010000003.1:0-3536 GCA_045129715.1 Eubacteriales bacterium
GATGCCGAGACCGAGCGTTTTGCCGATGCAATCATCGGAGCTAAGCGCGATATCCGTATATGCCCCGTTTGTTGCGGACTTACCGCATCTGAGGGAAAATGCGAGATATGTGCGGACGAGAACAGAGATTCCTCCGTTATATGCGTGGTTGAGAGCGCAAAGGATATAATGGTTATGGAAAAGGTCAGAAGCTATCGCGGAACGTACCACGTTCTCGGCGGTGTTCTTTCGCCTATAGATAACGTTACGCCCGACGACCTCAACGTAGCCGAGCTTATCGAAAGAGTAAAGGCAGGCGGTATCAAGGAAATAATCGTTGCCACCAACCCCACCCCCTCGGGAGATACGACCGCGGCTTACATAGCGAGAATTCTTGAGCCCTACGGCACTGAGGTGTCCCGCCTTGCGTACGGTATTCCCGTCGGCGGAGATATCGAGTATGCCGACGAGGTTACGCTCTTTAGAGCCATGGAGGGAAGAAAGTATTTCGGAAGCTGATATCAGCTTCGCCCCGTGCACTTTTAAAGAAGCGTTGTATTCTCTGAATAAGCACTGTGAAATTAATTCCCGAAGGAAGCGTTAAAAATCAATACTTTAAAATTCAGAACGGAGTTACCGATAAGGTATCTCCGCTCTTTTTTTATTCAAGCATCGTTCACACGAAGGTGAGCCTCTCGGAAGAAGCGCGATTCGTTTAAGGCATATAAAATTCGCATTCAGGTCGCTTAAGCCATACTGAATTTGTATTTAAGCCTCAAATTATCGGCTATCATAGCTATAAATTCCGAGTTCGTGGGCTTTCCTCTCGTGTTTTGAATCGTGTATCCGAAATAGGAATTGAGAGTATCAACGTCACCTCTGTCCCACGCAACCTCGATAGCGTGCCTGATGGCTCTTTCAACGCGCGAGGTGGTCGTTTTGTATTTCTTTGCGACCGTGGGATAAAGCACCTTGGTAACGGAATTGATAACGTCGTTATCGTCGATAGTCATAAGTATTGCCGAGCGTAAGTACTGATATCCCTTTATATGAGCAGGAACACCGATCTGATGTATTATCTTCGTGACCTGCGCCTCAATATCGGGGCGAGCACCGTTGATATCGCTCTCGCGCGTCTCTCTTACCTTCGTTAGCGCATCGATGTGAGAGAGCAGGGAGGTGTCCGAAAAGGGCTTTAGCATACAGATATCCGCTCCCGCCTCGGTTGCCTCAACGAGAACGTGTTGCTTGTTGATCGGGGACAAAAGAATTACCGAGGTATCGGCAAAGCTCGATTTTACCGCCTTGATGACTCCGATACCGTCAATGCCCGATAGCCACAGATCCACTATCACGAGATCGTATTTCACGCTTTTTGCCATTTTGACGGCAATTTCACCGTTTTCTGCCTCGTCGGGACGTCTTGCACCGTTTTTGATCAAGCAGTCGGCAATTTTCTTCCTTTCGTCTAAGCTTTCGTCACAAATAAGAATTTTAATCGTTTTTTCCATTAGCATCTTTCTCCTTGTTTTGATTTTTAGTTGGAAAATTTTGGGAACAAATACATTTTACCACAATTTTCCAAATATTTCAATATCAAAACCGCTGAAAAAGCGTTAACTTCTCGTTCTAAAAATGGTAAAATTTTCCAATTTCGACAAAAGTCGACGAGAAAATCGTAAAAAAAGTCTCGCACACCGTTGATAAGAGTGCGGAAAAAACGGATATGCGGTTAAATTTTGATAAAATACGGTATAAATATCTGAAAACGAAAAAATGTGCTTGAAAAAACTCAAGGTATATGTTATAATGTAATAGTTAATAACCTATAAGCAGAAAACGTAAAGGAAAAAATATGAAAAACAATACTAAGAAAAAGATGTCCGAGGACAAAAAGAGACTTATAATCGTAATAGCCTTGATAGCTTCCATTCTCGTCGTTACTATGATAATAATGCTCGCTACCGGTGCGTTCAGTGCTGACGATAAGAACGATAAAGGTAACGGATCGAGCGGTGGATCGACAAACGCCGGAAGCACTATCACGGGAAGTGACGATCCTCTTGAGGGTCCCCTCGTAGATATCGAGCCCGATGCGTTTGAGTAATACTTAAGCCTTTATCTCGGAAAATATGAAAACGGAGAACCGCGTACGGTAAGCCTTAAAGCTAACGCTTTTTCGCTATACTGCATCGCGGTTCTTCTTTTTATCTATACAGTATCCAAGCACCGAAGAGCACGAAAAGTGCAGATAATACGCCCTGCATCAGCTTCATTAAAAAATACTTATTCACGCGGATATCCGTATCCGAAATGAAAGACAATGCCTGCAGATGCACAGATAGTCCCGAAAATCCTATCGCAAACGCGGTGAGCGTCAGAGATTGAATATCCCGAAGAAGCCTTGTTTTCGAAAGAATGCTTGAGGCACTTCCGACCTCTAAAAAAGGCAGAAGGGAAAGGTATACGAGACTTTCGCCTATGGTATTTCGCAGAAGACCGACAATGCAGGCGAAAAAGGTGAGATAGGAGCATACGTTAAGAGTTCCTATCCCTGCGTTTTTTATAGATGAGGTCAGGGAAAAGCTCTTTTTCGTAAGAGGCGTATCCGTGCCGACCGTATAAGATCCTCCGATACCGAATAGGCAGCCGACCGCTATTGCGGATAATGTCATTGCGATATAAAGCAAAACGCCGTCGCTGACGCTTCCGCGAAGACCGAGACCTATCCCCGAAACGAGAAAAGCAGGCCCGGTGTTGTTACAAAAGCCTATTATACGCTCAGCCTCATCGCGCGAAAGCTTGTTCTCGCGGTATAGCTCCGCCGTGCATTTCACACCGAGCGGAAAACCGCATAAAACACCGAGCACGAATGGATAAAGACCTCTTCTGTTTATCTTGAAGACTCTTTCGAATATATCTCCGACGGTGCTTAACGAGGAAAAATTCAAATACGAATAAAGAATATCGGATATTATCATAAAAGGAAAGACCGACGGAATGATCACGCCCGAGCAAAGCGAGAGTGCAGAGCGGACGGAATGGGATATTTTATCCGATGCAAAAAGAGAGAGAAGAAATACGCACGCGCAGGCAGTAACCGTAAAAAATGCACTGACCGCCCCGCGTACCGTGTGCGGTACCGCCGTTTTTTCGTTCTCTTGTATTTGGTTCGTCATTTTTATGCTCCCAAGTCATACACTTTAGTAAGAAACTATGAAGGGTGGCAGAAAATAATGCCAAAAAAATCATTATTCCGTCCGTATAAGGAAGTGCTCGGCGAGCATCTTCCGCCGAGCTTTCATATCGAGGCGGACGGCAGAGGGAGGAGCGTTAGCGTAACGGTGTTCGGAGTGAGAGGCGTTCGCGAGCTTTCGGATAAGGAGATACTCCTCGTAACCGCAGGAGAGACGGTAACGCTTTCGGGTGACCTTCTTGCCGTCACGGTGCTTGAAGAAAAGAGAATAAGGGTGACGGGCGCGGTATCGTCGATATCGTTTTCCAAGAGAAAAAGGGGCGGTAGAATATGAGGATAGATCACTATGCCTTGGGCTACA
>JBGVKA010000004.1:0-2944 GCA_045129715.1 Eubacteriales bacterium
TCTTGATGAACGCGAGGTGTGTGGTATGAAAAAAATTGAAACCGAAAGAAAATACGTTATCGTAAAGCCCGATATAGCTCTTCTTAGGTGTGAGGCAGGCTATACCGAGAGCAAGATAACGCAGATATATTTGATTGACGAGGAAAAAACGCACAGAATACGCAAGCGTGAGTATCCCGATGGGGTAATAGAATACACGGAGAATACCAAAAGGCGAATAAGTCCGATGTCCGTAATAGAGGGCGAGGAGAGTATATCCCGTGAGAGATTCAGCGAGCTGAGTGCCAATATCGATCCAAGGACGAGACCGATAGAAAAAACGCGCGTAACCTTTTTATATTCGGGGCGCATCTTCGAGATGGATGTATATCCTTTTTGGGAAAGGACCGCTGTGCTTGAGGTCGAGATAGAGCGTGAGGACGAGAGAATAGATATTCCGCCGTTTATTAAGCTTGTAAAGGACGTCACGGGTATTCGCGAGTATTCCAATCACTCGATGGCGTATAGATTTCCGCGCGAGCTCGATATTTAACGGACTCTGTGGCTCCGAGGTCAATACGAAAGAGTCTTAAACTGACTCACGGAAAACGAAATTCAACGGATAAAAACGCGATCGGTGTGATTTGATCCATTAAGGATATCACGCCGATCGCGTTTTGTATTCAAAGCGGTAACGCTTCATCATTTATGATATTTTTTACCTGCGATAATGGTAAACGAGCGGTAGAGTGCCTCGTAAAGAATAACTCTCATCAGCTGGTGGGGGAAGGTCATTTTGGAGACGGAAAGACGGAGCTTGCATTCGGACTTGACCTTTTCCGAAAGACCGTGAGACGATCCTATAACGAGCGAGATCTTTCCCGATGCATCCGTTGCGTTTGAAACGATCTCTGCGAGCGCTGTGGAATCGTATTGCCGTCCCTCCACGCAAAGTGCTATTTTATAGGAGTCCTTCGGCATTGATGCGATGATCTTTTCCGCCTCGGTGTCGAGCGCGCGAGCGATCTCTGTGGGCGAGTCCTCGTTTTTGATAGACTCCTCTTTTATATTTACCTCTTCGACTCTTGCGTATTGCGAGAGTCTTTTCTTGTATTCCGCAACGGCATCCTTAAGATAATCCTCCTTAAGAGTGCCGACGGTAACGATAGTTAAATGAGTCATTTCTTTATCCTCGCAAGCCTGCCGATTCCCGATCTCAACGCATCAGCCAAAGCGTCAACGTCGGATATCTCGTTCCTCGGAGAAAAGCTTATTCTTATCGATGAATCAGCCTCCGCAACGCTTCTTCCGTAAGAGGTAAGAGCGGATGACACACTCCTTGAATTAGACGAGCAAGCCGAACCGCTTGAGACGTAAATTCCGAGGGAAGAAAGATAGTGAAGCATCGTTTCACTCTTTATCGACGGAAGAGTAAGGTTTACGATATGAGGCGCGTGTGAGATCGGATCGGTGATCGAAATAGAGGAAAGAACCTCATCCGTGTTAATTTTTTCAATAAGATAGGATCTTAAAGACTCCATTTTTTCAGCGTTTTCCACAGTGCGAGGTGCACCGACTCTTATAGCCTCGCCAAATGCCGCGATACCGGGAACGTTTTCGGTTCCGGAGCGAAGACCGCCCTCCTGACCGCCGCCGAAAATGATGGGTCTGAGTCCGCGCTCCTTGACCACTCTTTGAGAAACGACGAGTGCGCCTACACCCTTCGGTCCCTCGATCTTGTGCGAGGATATAGTTATCATATCCGCTCCGAGCGACTTGGTCGTGAACGGTATTTTTAAGTAGCTTTGCGTTGCATCAACGTGAAGATAAGCATCGGGAGAGTTTGCCTTCATTATATCGGAAATAGCGCGTATATCGTAAAGCGCACCCGTCTCGTTGTTTACCATCATAACGGTAACGAGAATTACGTCGGGCGTCATTTCGCGCTTAAGCGCATCAAGGTCAACGACTCCGGCTTTCGTGGGGATGCGTGCGATCTTAAAGCCCATTTCCTGAAGCTTGTCGATGGGAGAGGATACGGATGCGTGCTCGCTGTCGGTGGTTATTATTTTTGCACCGCGCTTATATCTTTCCTTCGAAAAAGCACGGCCCGTGATAGCAAGATTGTTAGCTTCGCTTCCGGAGGAGGTGAAAATAACTGTCGCATCCTTGTCCTTGACGGAGCCTCTTATCTCGGCTCTCGTTGCCGCGAGCTCTTTTTCCGCGTTTACCCCCATACCGTGTAAGGAAGAGGGGTTGCCAAATTCGTTTTCGGACACCGAAACGTACTTTTTAAGAGCCTCGGGACATATTTTCGTTGTGGCACTGTTGTCAAGATAAATGCTCATTAAAATTCAACCTTCTCAATGATTTTCTTTATCGTTTCAAGATTATTGGAGTAGTTCTCTTCGGTCGCGGTATAGGTGAACACGAAGCCGTTAAGAGTTGTTATAGCGCATATCTGATAAACGTGATAAGTAACGCCATTGTAAACAAAAGTGTACTCCTGAGATGCCGCAGACTTAGCGTTGCCAAAGGAAACGTTAGTGTTGAAGTTGGTTTTCGTGCCGTCGGAATTCTCGTGCTGTATAACCGTTACGTCGGAAACGATAGCACCGAGCTCCTCGATCCTTCTTGAAAGATATTCGTCAACTCTTACGTTGGTTTCGGTTGCCTTCGCCATATTTACGGAAGAGCCGTCGGGCATAATAGCCGAAACGATTCCGCTTGCATATTCAACCTTGAAATCCTCGGGAACGTAGAGCTTGAATTTTGCAACGGTCTTGTCGGATATAAGCTTGTAACCGTCCTTGGTTTCATACTCGGGCTCGGATACGCTCGTGCTTTTATCAACGTACTTGAAATTGAGGATAATGCTATCGACCTTATCTTTATAATAATCGTACTGAATTTCATCGTTTGAGGAAACGTTCTCGCGAAGCGCGGTAAACGTGAAAATACCGAA
>JBGVKA010000005.1:0-9075 GCA_045129715.1 Eubacteriales bacterium
ACGATGCAGACTACATCATCCCCGGTAACGATGACGCTATCCGCGCTATCAAGCTTATCGGTGCAGCTCTTGCAGATGCAGTTATCGAGGCTCGTGGCGGCGTTCAGGAAACTCTTCCTGAAGAGGTTGTAGCTGAGGAAGCTGCAGCAGCAGACGCTGAGTAATTTAAACCGTAAACAAAAAACGGCATTTGCCGTGTCTATACGATAATAAAAGGAGAATACAAAATGGCATTTACAGCTAAGGACGTAGCCGAGCTCAGAAAGCAGACCGGCTGCGGTATGATGGACTGCAAAAAGGCTCTTACCGATGCAAACGGTGACTTTGAGGCAGCTATAAAGATCCTTCGTGAGAAGGGTATGGCAGCAGTAGCTAAGAAGGCAGACAGAATTGCTGCAGAGGGTATCGTTGATATTCTTACTATCGATAACACCACCGCTATGATCGAGGTTAACTCTGAGACCGACTTCGTTGCTAAGAACGCAGTGTTCCAGCAGTTCGTAAAGGACCTTCTCAAGACCGTAATCGTTAACAAGCCTGCTGACGTTGATGCTCTTATGAGCTGCAAAATCGAGGGTGAGGACGTTGGAACCGTTGCCGATGCACTTGCATCCAAGACCGCTACTATCGGTGAGAAGCTTTCTATCCGTAGATTCGTAATCGTAGAGGGCGTTACCGCAACCTACATTCACAACAAGGGCGAGACCGGTGTTATCATCAACTTCGCAACCGACCTTGACGCAACTGCTATCGCAGAGTGCGGAAAGAACGTAGCTCTTCAGGTAGCAGCTATGCCCGTTCTTTATCTCAATAAGGAGAGCGTACCCGCTTCCGTTATCGAGGCAGAGAAGGAGATCCTTGTTAACCAGATGAAGCAGGATCCCAAGATGGCTAACAAGCCTGATGCAGTTCTTGCAAAGATCGTTGAGGGTAGAGTAGGCAAGTACTACGAGACCAACTGCCTTATGGAGCAGGCATACGTTAAGGACGACTCTATGAGCGTTTCCAAGTACGTTGCATCCGTTGCTAAGGAGCTTGGCGGCAACATCACCGTTACCGGCTACACTCGTTTCGACAAGGGCGAAGGCATCCAGAAGAGAGAAGAAGATTTCGCAGCAGAAATCGCAAAGATGGTTAACGGCTAATCTTCAAGACTCATAAGGTAATTATATAAATAATTATAAAAAAAGACAGAGAATTTTCGTTCTCTGTCTTTTTTAACGAGAAGCTCGCAAACGAGTCTTCTTGTACTATTTCTCGGGCGGACGGATATCCGCCCGATTTTTTTGTAAGGCTTTAGCCTGCGGCAGAGAGCACGGAGGCTCTGTAGGCTGAGGCACTTTCGGTGTATTTGACGAAGAGTGCCGCGAGTCTTTCGTGCGCGGTGCCCGATGCGGATTTAAGGAAGCTCGACAAGTGATAGCTTCCGCCGTCACCGTAGGTGATGGTGTCGCAAAGGGAGTAAGCGTAGACGTCGAGCTCGACGTAAGTTCCGAGAACAGCATCAAAGCCCGTTACCGTGTTGAGCTTTTTGCCGTTTGCGAAGAATTCAAGCTTCGTGTCGGTTACAAAGAAGCGTATCGTGGGCTTGGTGTCGAGGTTGAGAGTAGCGCGCGTTACCGTGCCGCTTGAGTCGGGCGAGGTTATGCCGCTCGTTTTGGGCGTGCCCTCGTAATCTCCGATGACGGAGTCGATAAGAGACACGGCTCTTTCTATCTCCTCTTCGGTATTAAACTTGTCAAAGTATTCGTATGCCGCTCTTATATAAGCGAGAACGTCGCGCGCGAGTTCCTTTTCAACGTCGGTCGAATCGGTACCGTCAAGCACTCTCTTAGCGTAGCTCACTACCGAGAAGGAGAAGCTTGCGCTAACCGTCTTGTCACCGCTTACCAAGTATGCCTTGAGCGTGAAGCTCTTAGCCGCATCCGATGATGCAAGCGGAATATTGAAAGCGTAGTAAGTGACACCGTCGATGGTGCGCGTTTTAAGTGATGTAAGGCTTGCGCTCTCATATCCTGTACCGTCAAATACAAGCTTTTGTAAACTATTGTTAGCAGGAACGTACACGTTGAGCGCAATTGCGTTGTCAAGCGTGATGCTTGCCTTTGGAGTGAAGCTTATTCCTAACGTCTCTGAGCTTCTTAGTCTGTATACCTCGGAGTCGGCGGTTTCGTACACCTTAACGAACTTAGCCTCTCCTTCCTTCGTAGTGTATTCACCGCTCGGTGCTTTGGTTCCCCTCGGCAATATGAGAGAGGTGTAGTTACCGGTGTCATTAGTGAAGGTAACGCCATCGTTTGATGCCGTCTTAGAGAGAGTAACGTGCTCGGCATCGGGAAGAATTATACTGCCCGAGCTAATATAAACGTTCACTGCCTCGTTGTCCTTTGCGGATGTGTTTGAAAGATTGAAGAGCGTGACCGCCGTCGTGCCGTCGTAATTCTCAAGGTCGAAGGTACAGTTATTGAAATACAGGTTATATCCGCAAACGTAATTTCCGGAGCTTGAAGCTACGCTTCTTACTATCGCGGTATTTGATCCGACAGATGCACCGAGCTCAAAGGTAACGCCCGTGAAAGTGATATCAAAGGATTTCACTCCGGGAGCGGTAGAGCCCGTAGCCGTGTAAACTATTGCGTTAGAGGTTGCGATCATTTTTCCGTTTTTGATCTCAACCGTTGTGGTGTAGGTGTTTGCCTTTGCGGTAGCGTTGAGGAATATCTTTGAGCCGCAAGTCAGGGTGTTACCACCGAGGTCAAGCGTGATCCTGCCTGCAGATTGTGCGAGGTTTGCAAAGGTATCCGTGCTCGTGCATTCGTATGAGCGGCGCATCAGGATAACGACCTTAACGTCCTTCTTGCTTGCCGCGCTCATTTTTGAGTTAGCGGCGGTTATAGCTTCTGCCCACGTAGCGTAGCCCTTGTCAAACGTACCGTCGCAGAAGAGCACGAAGGGGTATTCCGAGGCGGATATATAATCCGCAGGGATCGTTCCGTACTCGGTCACGGTATCCGTTGCCGTTACGGTCTCAATCGTATACGTGTCGTATTCCGTACCGCCTTCGGTCTTGACGAAGCGCACGCTTCCGCTCGCTGTCTGATATATATCTGCACCGGGTGTGCTTCCCGAGGGAACGGAATAGGTAAGATAGCTTCCGTCACTGCCGGCTCCAAAGGATATAGACGAGCCGTAATTATCGGCTCCCGTCTTAACGACGGTAACGCGCTCGGGCTCCGAGGCGATGATCCTTCCGCCGTTAACGGTTACGGAATGCTTGATATAGTATCCGTCGGTGTTGAGATCAAAGAGAGTTACGTTGTATTTCGGTAAAACCGATGAAAGATCGAACGTGCAGTCGTTATATACCGTGTAATAAGGAGATGCGGTATAGGTGCCCTCCGCCTCATCTGTAAAGTGCGCGAGAAGACCGCAATCGGCTGAAACGCTGTTAGCAGGCTCAAAGGCAAAGGTAACGCCGTTATAAATGAATATCATTTCCTTGTCCGCTATCTTACCGCCGCCAAGGTTGTCGTTGCTTCGCATCGTAACTGCTCCGCGGTTGTTCACAAGGATCGTTCCGTTCGATACTATAAAGGTGCTTGGGAATATCGGCTCACCGCGTGCTCCGTTCCAGCCCTTGTTACCGCCCGGAAGCATCGGAATGGTTCTCCTTCCGCACGAAAGCGTGTAGCCACCGAGGTCGATATTTATCGTGCCCTGCGCTTGCGCGAGGTTGTTGTATTTCTCCTCGCTCTGCAGAGTGTAGTTGCGGCGCATAAGTATAAACGATTCGTAAGGATCGTCTCCGTACGAGGTACCGTTCCAACCGTTATTGAGGTGGAATTTCGCGGCATCAAGCACGTTCTCGCTGTCGTTGCTCATAAACAGTGAATAAGCACCGATAAAGCTCTCGTTTTTATCGAAGAGAATAAAGGGATAAAGCTCCGCATCAAGATAAGCATCGGGGATAATACCGTATTTCGTCGCGTTCGGATTGATCTCTGTTTCGTAGGTTGAAACGTAGTCCTTCTCCGAGGTCAGCTTGAAGCTCACTATATCGCCCTCGCGTGTCGCGGTGCAGGAGCATCCGTTCGAAGATGCGGGAAGCTTGAGCGTAAGATACTTGCCCGTGCTATCCTTTTTGAGATCGATAAGATCCTTCTTGCCCCAAAGAGTTACGTTAACGAGCGTATCAAGTGAGACGGTACTGCCGGTTATAGCGTAAGCAATCTCGGTATCACCGTCACCGTTATATAACACGGTTATGGGGTTCGTAGTATTTTCGGAGAGGCTAAGATCGATCTCACACTCTCGGATGTTCACGTTAAGCTTAACGTTGCTTGAGGTCTCGGTACCGCATAAAACGGCAGAAAGAGACGAGCTCGTTCCGTTAGCAATATAAACGTTATCAAGGGTTATATCGAAGGCTCCGTTCTTAGCACCTTCAAGATCAACGAGAGGTGCCCGTGAAAGATAAACGTCGCCGTTTTTGACGGTGAAGGATCCTCCTGTAGCTAACGCCTTAAGGGGTATCAAGGAGCAGGACGATGCGTTCGAATAAAGCTTATATCCCGAAAGATCGAGTGTGATCGAGCCGTTGAGAGATACTCCTCGAAGCTCGTCACGCCTTAGTGTATAGCTCGAACGAGCCGTCACCGTGTCACCCTCACCTGCGATGGCAAGTGCATCACCGAGCGTGCCGCAATAGCGTCCGTTTATCTCGAAGGGGAGGGATGAGCTCGCCTGCTTCATCTCTCTGCCACCGTGCCCGAGAATAAGAGCGGAGCCGCTTCCGTTAAGGGCAACGTCGGTAACCGTTTCGGTTGCCGTGATCCTGTCGATATATATGGGCGTTTCGTTGCATCCGTCACTTTCCATAGCGAAGGTGAGCGTCTTGGGAGCGAGTGCCTCGGTGCCGTAAACAGGCTCGTAAACGGTATAATCGAAGCTTATCTCGGTCCATTCGTTTGCACGCGTTCTGACGTTGAGATAAACTCTGTTGAAGTCGTGAACGCCGTTCGTATCGGTGAACGCGCCGTTCAGGTAGATCTGTACGGTGCGCGTGTCGGTATCGTAGATCCTGAAGCTGACGGTGTATCTTCTGCCGAGATCCTCCGGCGTAATATCCGTCGAGCCGAAAATATCACTGATGCTGAAGGCGGTCGTGAGATTTGAATAGTAGTAGCTACCGTAATCGTAGCGTTTGTCAAGCTTTACGAAAAGCTTTGCCGCAGGCGTTCCGTCGGGAGCCGTTGATACGGATGCGCTCACGTAATTCTTTCCTTTTATAGAGGCATGGCTTGAGCCGAGATCCGCCTCAAAAACAACCGAGCTCTTAGCCGATTTTTCGGCTTTCACGATGAAGGTGTGAGTATTGCATATTCTTGCCGATATGTCAACGTCGTAGTATCCCGCACCGCTTACGCTGACGGTGTTGACAAGCTCGCCAACGGTAGCCTCGTCGGGACGGGTGGCGTCAAAGCCGTACACCTCGTAAACCCCGAGAGTATTCGCGCTGTCGTTGTCAACGCGGAGTCTTAAGATAGCACTTGACGTCCCCGTGAGTGCTATGCCTCTAAGATCGAAATAGGTGCCGACGGCGGTCGTAACCGTCCTTGCAGCCGATTGAGTCTCGGCTTTCGTGCGGAAGCTTGCAATATATTCGCTTCCCATTTCCTTGCCGTTATCACCGCAAAGGCTTGCGGGAGCAGTGAGCGTGTAATTTGTGTCTGGCTTAAGAAGAGTCGGCGTAAAGGTCCACTCCGTCATACCGCGAGCGGACGTCCATAT
This sequence comes from Eubacteriales bacterium, assembly GCA_045129715.1. Lineage (GTDB taxonomy): Bacteria > Bacillota > Clostridia > Oscillospirales > CAG-272 > UBA1740. Next base: position 5,791 of record JBGVKA010000005.1, read on the forward strand.
ACCCTCAGCAACACTTTCACCGTCACCGAGAGTGACCTTTTCTATTTCCTCTCTCGGAACCGCTCCCGAGAATTTTACCGTAAACGTGGATTTTGTTTCTAAGTCTCCGGTTTTACTTCCGGGATCTGTATAAATGACCTTAACTGCGGAGTTTTGCAAATAATAGTTTGCAAAATCAAACATTGCCTCGTATACGTCTACTCCGTGGTACCGATCCTTGCCGTACGCTAACGTGTGACCGAGCGGAACGATAAAATAGAATGAAGGAATATCGAGTGTGCCCGATATCTCCCCGGTGGTCTGATTCGTGGTGTTATAGCCCTCCTGCAAAAGATGCAGAGCGGAGAAAATTGGAGAATGCCCCTCGGTTATGCCCTCGTTGGCAGAGCCGTTGGATGCGTAAGTCCAGCTTGCGTATGAGAGGATCTCGTGAGATACGCCCAAACCGTCCGTATAGGTCATCCAAGGTTGCTTTTCACCGCCGTCGATAGTAATTCCGTTCAGGGTGTACGCTTCCGTGCTTCCCGCCATGTAGCGAGTTTCGTCGTTATGTCCCTCAAGCTGACGCTTCGATGCGTATGAATTTATCCTCTTGTCGATAAGTGTCTCAAGCTCGTCCTTGGTGTAAGCCGAATCGTCATCTACGGTAAACTCTCGAAGCTCGGCTTCTCCGAGGAAGGATATCCAACCGCCCTTTGAGTTTCCGTAAACGCCTATGCTCTCAATATCAAAGGCGTATTTCGTGGGCTCTGTGAGTGTGAGATACCTTACGTATCGCATAGCCGCGGTGTTAACGCGCTTGTCGTTGTAAACGAAAAGACTGTAGCTCATCTGATCGTCGGTCACACCGCCTGCCGTAAGCCTACCGTCGTAGTATCCGTAAAAATCGCTCTGCTCCATCGGTTGATAGAGATAGTCGTAAACAACTCCCGCATATCCGCGGAAAAGAGATCCTGTGTGATGCGGACGAAGTCCCGTGCTCGTTCCCGAGGTGCTGAGATATCCGCCGGAGCTTGCGAGTGCCATGACCGGCACGGGATCAATAGGATCCTCCGCGCTCGTTGTGGGATATACGACGTGCATATAAAGGTTCAGATCAAGCGGCTCACCGTTTTGCCCCGTACAATCGGTAACGTCCGTTGCCAGAGTGTATATTACCTTAATATACGAGCCGTCGGGATCCTCCTTTCCGTCTGCATCGAGCCATACGGGAGTGCTACCGTCGGGAGCGGATTGCGTGGGCTTTCTTTCACCGTTTGGATAACGCCAATAAATTACCGTGTTTTTGTTGCAGCTACGGAAATCCGTATTCCAGTTTTCCACTATTTTTTCAAGCGTACCCTCTGCCGAGTGCTTGTCGATCTCCCAGAATACCGCGTTTTCAAGAACGTCGTATCCTGCGGGAACTATAAAGTTAGTGCTGTATTCACCGATCTCAAAAACGGTAGTGTCGAAAAGATATTTGCCCTTATAAATATCCTCGCGCACCGTCTGTGCAGACCAGTCGAGATCGGGGGATATTGCCCTCGGATCGTTTTTGTAGTCGAGAACGGAAACTATGTATCCGCGCTCAAGCATCGAGCTTATTATCTCGGTATCACTGAGTGCTCCGATGCGTTCGGCACGCGTGTTCACGACGTACGTAACGTAAGGCGTTCCGTTGTATCCCGCTTTCGCTTTTCCGTGAGAGGCGAAATCGTAATAGGTCGTAAGCTCAATGGGGATGCCTATATATCCGTCGTTTTCTATCGTGACCGTCTTTGATATCTGCTTGTCGGAAAGATCCGTCCTGATATCAGTCATGGCATCCGTTTCACTCTCCCCGGCGAGCGCGAAAACTGTCAATATACAAGATAAAAGCGCAACGATCGAAATTATTATAAGGGAAGCCTTAAGTATGCTTTTTTTCATATCCGGTCTCCTTTTATATGTTTAAGTAAAGATTTTAAGCAATATTATATTTGATGCTAAAATTATTTTAGCATAACGAAGTTGACAAGATGCGTCAAAAATGTTATAATAAGCTGACAAAAAGAAAGGTTGACGCAATGAAGATAATTATAGAAAACTTTGGTGAGGGCTATAAGCTTAAAAGCAGATTTATAGATGAAGCCTATAAATTCGCAAGAGATATACACGAATTCGTTGAGGTGGTATATCTTGAGGAGGGGAGCCTCAGGCTCACCGTAGACGGTGAAAGCCGTGATATAGAGGGTGGAAGCTTTATAGTCGTTACCCCCTTCAGACAGCATAGCTATTACGCAAGCGAGAAATGCAAAATGTGGATGGCGTTATTTTCAAGTGATTTCGTTGCCGATATAATAAACGAGACCGAGCTTCTTTATCACCGCTCGGAGTCCTGCTTCAAGCCGAGCAAGGAGCTTGAGGCGTACGCAAGATCGCGCATGATCTCTTACGATAATTACAACGTGACCGATAAGGCAGAGATACGTTATTTCAAGGCCCTTTTCCACGCGATATTTGAAGAATATATTCAAAAGGTGGAGAAGCTATCGGATCACGTCGTGGATAACGCCCTCGTTTCAGTGCTTCTTTACGTGAAGGAGCACTTTAAGGAAAATATCGACCGAACCTCTATTGCAAACGCGCTCGGATATCACCCCGTGTATATTTCTCAGTGCATAAATTCCATACCGAACCTCAATTTGCGTAAGCTTCTTAATTCAACTCGCGTGGAATATGCCAAGGGCTTGCTTTTGCGAACCGACATGAAGATGATCGACGTTGCCCTTGAGTGCGGTTTTAGCGGAGAGCGAAGCTTCTACAGAGCCTTCGGTGACATAATAAGGATGACGCCGGGAGAATACCGCGCAAGATATAAGGCTTAAAAAATCATTAAAAGACCTCTTCCCTCATAAAATTAGGGGAGAGGATTTTTTATGGAAAACAGAAAGAGATTTTTATATAACGGAATAATGCTGACGGCGGTAGGGATCGCGATGCGCACCGTCGCACTTTTCTTCAACGCCTTCGTAACGCAGAAAATAGGTGCGGAGGGAATGGGACTCTATACGATAGTTATGACGGTATACGGCTTTGCCGTGACCTTTGCAACGTCGGGAATAAGCCTCACCGTAACGCGCCTCGTTGCCTCTGCAAAGGGAGAGGGGAGGGAGGAGGAGACTCGCGCGATACTCGTCGGTGCGATACTGTACGCGCTCGCATTCAGTCTGATAGCCACGCTCGTGCTCTTCTTCGGTGCCACGTTCATAGCCTCGCGTATACTAAGCGATATAAGGGCGGCGCACGCCTTAAGAATACTCG
>JBGVKA010000006.1:0-11484 GCA_045129715.1 Eubacteriales bacterium
AGGATTTGTACTTAGGTTGAGCCTTCATAATTTCCTTCTGAGTCTTCTGCTGCTGACGGCGAGCCTTCTCGATCGCCTTGATCTCCTCGGGAGTGAACTTCGGCACGGGCATAGCCTTAGCAAGAACGAAGCTCTGGATCATTCCGAAGATGGACTGATATATCCAGTAAACACCCATTACTGCGGGGAGGTTGAATGCAAAGAAGAGAGTCATAAGAGGCATCATAAGGTCCATGACCTTCATGGACATCTGAGTCTGCTCGTCCTGCATGGTCTGCATGGGGTTTGTGTTCATCTTACGCATAACTACCATCGAAAGCCACTGGAATACCGCAACGAAGATGGGTATCAATACGAGCCAGCTTGCGATCTTGGGAGTGTCTGCAAGATTAAGTCCAAAGAGGTTGAAGTTGGGGATGGAGTCTATTATACCGTTGAGCTTATCGGTGGTCATCTCGGGAATACCGTTGATAGCCGCCATATAATCGGTTGCGTTTTCGGCAACGGTAATATCCCTCATATTCTTTATTTTTCCCGCAATCACGATCTCGTTTTCCGCACTTATATCCCAGTGCTCTGCGAAGAACTTAACAACGTCACTGCTGAGTCCCGCGATATAAGAAAGGGGCTTTCTGATTACGTTATAGAGGAATATGATTATGGGCATCTGAATAAGAAGAGGAAGGCATCCTGCAAGAGGGCTGTATCCCTCCTCCTGCTGAAGCTTCATTATCTCTTCCTGCTGCTTGCGCATCGTTACCTGGTCGGTTCTTCCGCGGTATTTTGCGCGGATCTGCTCGATCTTAGGCGTGAGCTTCGCCATCTTTATCTGGTTTTTCTGCTGCTTGATTGCAAAAAATACGAATGCAAATTTAAATATGAGCGCGTAGAATAAAAGTCCGAGAGCATAGCTTCCGCCAAAGCTGAAGAAGCTCAGCATCTTACCTAACGCGATATAAAGCCAATTTAACATCAGTTATCAATTTCCTTTTCATTTTCATTGTTTTCGCCGTTTTCCGTCTGTACGTTCATCACTACCTCGGACTCTGCCTTAACTCTCCTGAAGCCTTTGTCTGGTACAGGATCGTATCCACCCTTGCAAAAGGGGTTGCACCTCAGAATGCGCCACACGGTAAGTATCATTCCCGCGAAAAATCCTCTCTTACGGAACGCCTCGAGAGCGTACGTCGAGCAGGACGGCGTAAATCTGCAGCACTGCGGCTTTATCGGTGATATAAGCTTTTTGTAAAGCTTGATGATTCCAATCATTAAATATTTCATTTTCCGTACATTCCAAGCTTGGAAAACGCTTCGTCGAGATATTTCTCTATCTCGTAGCTTTTAAGCTTCGGCGCAGAGCTCCTTGCTGCAATAACTATGAGAAAGCCCTGTTTTAGCTGTGCGCGCTTCTCAACAGATCGCAATGCTTCTCTGATGATCCTACGGCATCGGCTTCTCGTAACTGCGCCGCCGATCTTAGTTGATACCGTTATTCCGTAACGGTTCTTAAGCTGCTTTCTTGTGTCGCTCATCTGAAGTCTTTTCGCTGCGTAATCAGGCAATACGTATACAACGAGAGCCGACGTCACTGCTCTTTTGCCCTTAGCGTATGCCTTTCCAAACAGATGATTTTCCTTGATTGCTCTGAATTTCATAAAAATTCTCCCTTAAACAAAAACCCCGATAGTGCGCCTTGGGGCGCTACTTATCGGAGGATTTGTGTGTCACTCAACCACGTGACCGATTAATAGGTGAGACGTGCTCTACCCTTGGCGCGTCTTCTCTTAAGAACTTTTCTACCGTTTGCTGTAGCCATTCTTTTTCTGAAACCGTGTTCTTTGTTTCTCTGTCTTTTCTTAGGCTGATATGTTCTCTTCATTGAACTGCACCTCCTTGTGAATTTACTAACGTCTTATTCGTAGATTTATAACGACCATACGAAAGCAGAATACATTATATAATATTTTTTGTGTTTTGTCAATACCTTTTTTACTTTTTGTTATAAGTTTTTATTTTTTTATTATATGACGGCTCCAAAAGCCGCATCTCACCGAAGCCTTTATTCCTCGGACGCCTTGGTAAGAGCAAAGAAAGCAACGGCACTTGCGGCGGCTACGTTAAGCGAATCAACGTCGTGATACATCGGTATTTTAACGGTGTAGCTTGCAAGCTCGATCGTGCGCTTCATAAGTCCCGTTCCCTCGGTTCCCATTATAATTGCTAACTTTTCTTCACATTTCAAGCGTTTATCGTTGATGCTGAGCGAATCATCGGTCAGAGCCATAGCGCAAGTCTTGAAGCCCATTTCGTGCAAGATCTCAATGCTCGGCTCGGGCCAATCCGCGTGCTCCTCGCCTATTTTCGCAAAGGGCACCTGAAAGACCGTGCCCATACTCACTCTTATAGCACGTCTGCACAAGGGATCGCAGCAGGTAGGCGTTACGAGAACGGCGTCAATCCCGAGTGCCGCTGCGGATCTGAACGCCGCGCCTATATTAGTAGAATCGGTAACGCCCTCAAGAACGGCTATTCTTTTGGCGTTTTTACAAACCTCACTAACGGATGGCAAATGCGGTCTTTTCATAGCGCAGAGTGCACCCCGTGTTAATTCAAAGCCGGTAAGCTCGCGCAAAATATCCTTTTTGGCAACGTATATCGGAACGTCACCGACCATATCGAATATCTTACCGAGCGTGCCCACGAGCTTCTCGTCCGTAAGCAAGGATACGGGCTCGCATCCGCTTTTAAGCGCCACCTCGATGACCGTCGGGCTCTCTGCAATAAATATTCCCTTTTCCGGCTCAAGCTTATTTCTAAGCTGAGCACCTGTCAAGCGCACGTATACGTCAAGCTCGGGTGCTTTAAAATCGGTTATTTCAATTATATTCGGCATATTTCACACTCTCCGCAAATTGAATTTCATTCCGATATATTCTATCATACTTTTCCAAAAATGTCCATACAAAAACGCTTTTTGTTTCATTTTGTTTCGGTTTCCCCTCATCAGTTGCACAAATAATGCGTGCGCTAACACACGCGCACTACAAATATATTTGGGACAAGTATTGACTTTATCGACGCTTTGTGCTAAAATATATAAAAATTATGGGGGTACGCGTATGAAAAACATTATGGACGACGTAGCAAAGGTTTTAGTCAGCGAGGAAGAGATCGACGGTATCGTTACTCGCATAGCAAAGCAGATAGACGAGGATTATTCCGCAGAGGACAAGAACCTCGTTCTCGTTTGCATACTTAAGGGATCTATCGTATTTATGGGCGATCTTATGAAGAAGATCACCGTTCCCGTAGAGATCGACTGTATGAAGGTCTCATCCTACGGATGCGGAACGGAGTCCACCGGTCAGATACATATATCTCTTGATCTTATTCGTCCCGACGTCGACGAATGCGACTTCCTTATCATAGAGGATATCATAGACAGCGGCGTTACGCTCTCCCACCTCACGAAATACCTCAAGCTCAAGGGTGCCAAGAGCGTTAAAACCTGCACGCTCCTTGATAAGCCCTCGCGCAGAAAGGTTGATTTCAAGCCCGATTACTGCGGCGTAGAGATCCCCGACGAGTTCGTTATCGGTTACGGTCTTGATTACGCTGAAAAATACAGAGCTCTTCCCTTCGTCGGCATATTGAAGCCGGAGGTATATTCCAATTGATAAGCGTTGGTCTTTATACGCTTGGATGTAAGGTTTCTCAGTACGAAACGGAGGCAATAGCCGAGGAGTTCGAGAAGAGAGGCTACACTGTCTCGGATTTCTCCGACGCAAACGACGTTTACGTCATCAACACCTGCACGGTCACTGCAGAGGCTGACAGAAAGTCACGACAGATGATAAGGAGAGCAAAGAAAAAGAACTCTCTTGCCAAGGTCATCGTCTGCGGCTGCTACAGTCAACGCTCTCCCGAGGAGGTCTTGAACGTGGAGGGAGTCGACGCGGTCATAGGCTCTTACGGAAAGATGATGGTTCCCGAAATAGCGGAGCGTTTGTTTGAAGGCGAGAGCAAGATCCTTGAGGTTTCCGACGTTGATAAGGAGCCCTTTGAGGATATGAGGATCACACGCGGTCCCCGTACCCGTGTGTACGTTAAGATAGAGGACGGATGCGAATCTCGTTGCACCTACTGCGCAATTCCCTCCGCGAGAGGAAGAGTACGCTCAAAGCCTCGCGAGGACGTTATAGAAGAGATCGAGGCACTCGCAAAAAGCGGTGTTCGTGAGATCGTTCTTACGGGAATCGAGACCGGCTCGTACGGTGCGGATTTCAAAAACGGCTACCGACTCAAGGATCTCATACGCGAGCTTGACGAGAGAAAAAGCGCGAGCCTTATAAGACTAGGATCGCTTGCTCCTGAGCTCATAGGTGCCGATTTCGTCAACACGGTCAAGGACTTAAGTATACTTGCTCCGCATTTTCACCTATCCATACAAAGCGGCTCGGACAACGTTCTCCGAGGTATGAAAAGAAGATATTCGAGGGCGATGGCTCTTGAAAATATAAAGAGAATACGCGAGGCTATTCCCGGTGCGGCATTCACCACCGACGTTATGGTAGGATTTCCCGGAGAGAGCGAGGCGGATTTTCTCGACACGGTAAGCTTTATTCGTGAGGTTCGCTTCCTCGACGCGCACGTTTTTGCGTATTCAAAAAGGAAGAACACTCCCGCTGAATCCTATCCCGATCAGGTGCCCGAAAGCACTAAGAGAGAAAGAAGCGAAACGCTTATAGCCGTCGTAAAAGAGGTTCGCGAATCGGTTCTTTCCGAGCTTATCGAATCAGGGGAGCCCCTGCCTACGATATTTGAAGAGAAGCGCGAGGGCGGCTGGTACGGTCACGCGGCAAACTTTTCCGAGATCATTGCGGACTCAAGCGAGAATCTGCACGGCGTACAAAAGCTCGTCGTACCGATCGCACTTGAAAACGGTATAATCCGTGGAAAAATCATCTAAATGTTAATAATAATTTACAAAATGGAGATACATCTATGAAAAACACTGAAAAAACAATGGACAAAGTCGTTGCTCTTTGCAAGACCAGAGGATTTATTTTCCCCGGCTCTGAGATCTACGGCGGACTTGCTAACTCTTGGGATTACGGCCCTCTTGGAGTAGAATTCAAGAACAACGTTAAGCGCGCTTGGTGGAAGAAATTCGTTCAGGAGTCCCGTTACAACGTTGGTCTTGACAGCGCGATTATTATGAATCCCCAGACTTGGGTAGCATCAGGTCACGTTGGAGGCTTCTCCGATCCCCTTATGGACTGCAAGGGCTGTAAGGCTCGTCACAGAGCGGATAAGCTCATCGAGGACTACGCGTTCGAGCACGGCACAAACGACAATCCTGCAAGCTGGTCCTTCGAGGAAATGGCAACCTATATCAAGGAAAGGGATATTGCTTGTCCTATCTGTGGAGGCAAGGATTTCGCGGATATCAAAAAATTCAACCTTATGTTCAAGACCTATATCGGTGTTACCGAGGATTCTACCAACACCGTTTATCTTCGTCCCGAGACGGCACAGGGTATTTTCGTAAACTTCCCTGCTACTCAGAGATCCACGAGAAAGAAGCTTCCCTTCGGTGTTGCTCAGATCGGTAAGTCCTTCCGTAACGAGATCACCCCCGGTAACTTCACCTTCAGAACCCGTGAGTTCGAGCAGATGGAGCTTGAGTTCTTCTGCAAGCCCGGAACCGACCTTGAGTGGTTCGCATACTGGAAGGATTACTGCCACAAGTTCCTTCTTAATCTCGGTATGAGAGAGGAAAACCTCAGACTCCGCGATCACGATCCCGACGAGCTCTGCTTCTATTCTAAGGCTACCACCGACTTCGAGTTCCTCTTCCCCTTCGGATGGGGCGAGCTTTGGGGCGTTGCCGACAGAACCGACTACGACCTTGGTCAGCACGAGAAGTTCTCCGGTAAGGATATGACCTATTTCGATCCCGAAACCAACGAAAGATATATTCCTTACGTTATCGAGCCCTCGCTCGGTGCGGACAGAGTTGCTCTTGCGTTCCTCGTAGACGCTTACGACGAGGAGATGCTCGGCGAGAACGATATGAGAGTCGTTCTTCACCTTCACCCCGCTCTTGCGCCCTACAAGGCTGCTATTCTTCCTCTTTCAAAGAAGCTCTCCGACAAGGCTCTTGAGGTTTACGATTCTCTCGCTAAGTACTTTGCAGTTGACTTCGACGAGACCGGCTCTATCGGTAAGAGATATCGCCGTGAGGACGAGATCGGTACTCCCTTCTGCATCACCTACGACTTCGAGACCGAAAATGACGGATGCGTTACCGTTCGTGACAGAGACACTATGGAGCAGGTCAGAATTCCGATCTCCGAGGTTAAGGCATACATCGAGGCTAAGCTCGAATTCTAATATTAATTATTTATAAATCAAAGACCGGCGCACTTTAATGAGCCGGTCTTCTTTAAAAGGTGAACTATGAATAAAATAAACAGGATCGCCTCCTTCTCGGTAGACCACGATTTCATCACCCCCGGAATCTACGTATCGAGAATAGACGGCGATATAACTACCTACGATCTGCGCACGCGCAAGCCCAACGCAGGCTCTTATATGGATAATCTCACGATGCACTCCGTAGAGCATATGTTCGCGACCTACGTAAGAAACAGCTCTATAAAGGACGACGTTATATACTTTGGCCCCATGGGCTGTCAGACGGGATTTTACCTTCTCGTCAGAAACGCGGATAACGAGCGCGTTTTTGATGTCGTTTGCGACACTCTCACGAAGATAATCGAGCACGATGGCGAGATCTTCGGCAAGGTTAGAAAAGAGTGCGGAAACTACGAAAACCTCGATCTCGAGGCGGCAAAATCCGAGTGCCGCGCGTATCTTGACGCGCTTCGCTCAGCAAAAAAACGCTTCGAATATCCTAACTCATAACGCAAGCGTATATTGACCGCTTTTTAAAGCGATCTTATATACCCATCGCAATAGAAAGATCGAATTTTCTTAACCACGCAACGCACATACTGAATTCATCCACGATACTAAATTCATTTCAGGAGTGACTTATGAAAGCAGTGAAAAGACTAACTTCATTATTGCTTTGCTTAGTACTTGTTTTACTCGTAACGACCGCGATAAAGGTACCAAGCCTTGCAAACGCAGTCGAGCCCGGCAGTAAGGGTGAAATTGACGTATACTTGATAGCAGGACAGTCGAACGCAGTAGGATACGGTGAAAACGTCGATAACGCTAAATACAATAAAGAATCAATTCCGGAAGCCGCAACCGACTCAAGATATGCTGAAGGATTTACCGACGTGCTTTATTACGGCGTTGCCGAAAATAATGTCGTTTCGGAATTTACTCCGGTCAAAATAGGACTTGGGCGTATAAAGGACAACGTGGCAAACAGTGTTGGTGCCGAGATAGGTATTGCCGCTGCCGTTTCGGGCAAACGAAACAGCGCCGTGATCAAATATGCCATCGGCGGTACACCTCTCACTCCCGCTAATCACGCAAGCGGTTCTTGGACACCGCCTTCTTACATCGAAGCAAAGGCGGTTGATACCTCAAACGGCTTGACGGGAAGACTGTATAACGAATTTATGCGCACCGTTGCCGAAGGTGTGGGAAAGCTTGTAACTCAAGGCTACACCCCCGTGCTCAAGGGCGTTTGGTGGATGCAGGGTTCTGCCGAATCGGGCTCCAGCTGGAGAACCGAATACGCTACCTGCCTTGAATATCTCATAAAGGATATGAGACGCGACCTGGGTATGATCTTCAACACGGATGCCACCTTCATGCCGTTCGTTGCAGGCTCTATCAGAAGCAATCATCAGATGGTTGGCGAAACCTCGCCAAAGTACGTCTCGGAAATCAATCAGGCTCAGCTCAAGGTGAAGGCTAAGATGCACGCTTTTGAGATAGTTGATACGTCACCCGACGGCTTCCCCGAGGTGCTTACCCCCGAGAACACGGCAGGCCTTGAGGACAAATATTGCCAGCAGGACGGCTGGCACTTTACTGCCAAGGCACAGCATCAGCTCGGAAAGGATTTCATTGAAAGACTCAGGCTTATCGAATCTCAATATCACGTAAGCATCGAAACCGAGGACGGCGTTACCTATACGGGAATGGGAGCATACGAGGTCGGAGATACAGTTACCTTGACCTTCAATACGCTCGGAGAGTTCATAATCGATAAGGTAACAAAGCAGGAGGGCACGGCAAGTGCCACCTCCGAGGATCTCACCGACGGATCACTCAGCTTCGTTATGCCGTCGTCAAACGTGAAGATAACGGTTGAGACCACCGACACAAACCCCGAGATCATTCCGGGATTAGGCTCTATCCCCTCTTATTATCCCGCCGACGATTATCCGTTCGTGCTCTTCAAGGGCAACGTGCTTTACGATGCATACACCGGTTGGTCAAACGTCGTATCCTTCGGCACAAGACTCGGCTCCGAGGGTGGCAACAATACCCTTTACCTCAGACGAGATTATACGTCCCATGCGCTCAAGGAAAACGGTGTGACCGTTTATACGGACGATACGCAGATGCTTAGCCATATAAGCGGAAAGCTCACTATTGATCTGGGCGGACACACGCTCACCAGAGGCAACGCGGTCCTCTTCCGCGTTATGACCAAGGATGGCGCGGGGTATAGCACGGAGCTTAATATAACGAACGGTCGGATCAATTCCTCCGGCGGTGCGGCTATATACATATCCACCCATCAAAATGCTACGAAAAGCCACGAATTCACGTTGAATTTTAACGAGATCACCTTTGGTATAACTCAGGGATCCACGCCGAAAACGCTCATTGCACAAACATGGAGCGGTAACGTTACCAATTCCGATATTACGTCCGACGTTAAGATCAACCTCACAAATTGTACCGTAGATCTTAAAACGGTTTCCCCGGAATCAACGATCACACTCTTCGATCTCAAGGAAGACGTTGTGGACGGCATACAGTCCACGTTCCGCAAGACTATGGTTACACTTACTGCCTCTGTCGTTCACGCAAATGCTCTCGCAGACGTAAAATTCTTTGATATGGACGACCTTGACAGCTTCTTCTCCGATGAAGGCTCAACGATCACCTACACCGACGGCGATGAGATCAAAAACACCGTGATAAGCACGCTTATTCCCATCGAAACAAAATACGGCCCCGTAACCTCCGACTGGATGTACAAGTGGAAGGACGTCGAAAGCTATCCCTTCTTTATATTTAAAAACGGCGAATGCGTCGGTGCTGAAAAATATTGGATCACCTGGACGGACGGTACCTGGCAGAGTGCTACAGGTGCTCTCGTTACCGCAAGAACAAACGCTTCCTCGGCAAAAGACGTAGTAACGATCCTTCTTCGCCGCAATTACGTTGTATCCTCATCGACTAACGACGATCAGTGGGCGGCTCACGCTTTCGGTACTGTAAATATCGATCTTAACGGATACACTATCACATCAGGACCGAAGAACTCATTCCTGCAGGACAGAAACAATCAATCCGCCTCACGCGCCCCCGTCTACAACGTTTATAACGGTACCGTTAATATATACAAGGGCTTTTTGATCAAGGCTTATTCCCAGCTTGGCACTCACACGGGCAAGTCGATGCAATTCAATTTCACAAACGTTAACGTTGGATTTGTCTCGGGTGCTACCCAGGGCACTCTCATTTCGAGCGGTGAAGGTGCTTCGGGTGTTTGCAACACGACTAACATCACCTTTACCGACTGTAATTTTGATTTCGTTACCAACGCACCCGCAAGCGTGACCTTCATCAATATGTCGGCAAGCACCGCAAACCACAAGGCTAATATCGTTATCAACGGCGGAAATATCAGAGTCGCCAACTATAATAAAAACTTTACCATGGCAAATCTCACCGCAGGATACGATACGCTCAAGATCGGTAAGGGAACGGACGGCAAGTACACTATTATAGAAATAAACGATTACATTACCGCACCGAAGGCTTCACTTACAAGCACCGACGGTGAGGCACTTAACTGCTTCTTCTTGGGAAGAAGGATCACGGGTAGCACCGCTACTCAGATGTATACCTTCTTTGCAGACAGCGAGGGCTTTAACGTCGAGGGCTACGGAGTGGTTCCGAACGAGTATTCGTCAGCTGACGTTTACCCCTTCCTGATCTTCCAGGGTGGAAAATTCTTTACTGCCGATACGTGCTGGCTCAGTACCTCCACAAGCAACGATTCAGGCATATACGGAGTGCTTCTCAGCGTAAGAAAGGGAGACGGAGATTCCGACGTCCTTCTTCGTCGCGACTACGAGGATACGAACGGATACGTCAACAAATACCTCGGCCATCTCAACGCTACCGTAAATATCGACCTCGGCGGACATTCCATCACTGCCGCAACTAAGAACGCACATCTTTTCAGACCTCTGGCTCAGTATGAGGACAGATACCCCGTATACAACATATTTAACGGCACGTTGCTTACAAAGAACGCCTCTGTCATCGAGGCAACCGCGAGCGGAAAAAATCTTGCAAACGGACAGACGTTCGTTCTTAATTTTGAAAACGTTCATTTCGGCTATGCTATAGGTGCAACCGCTCCTTCGATCGTATTCGATTCATCCTCGTACTCGTATCCAAATACCTCTAACGTTACGTTCAAGAATTGCACGTTTGATCTCGTTACCAATGCCCCGAGCGAATTACGTCCGTTCGATCTTGATAACAATGAGGCTAACACGGTGAACGTCACGTTCGTCGGCTGCAAATTTTTTGCAAAAAGCTGTGATGGAATTATTACGAAAAACGGCAAGGACTCGCTTTCTTTCGCAAGGCTTAACGGCAAATACGTCACATTAGAGCTTCCGAAGGGCTCCGATGCTCCCACAGGAGCTTACACGGGTGAGTCCGGAAGCATCATCGTATTCACCAAATCCTATACCACGAGCAGCACCGATGCTTACGAGCTTCGTATCGAAGCGGTAGCAAAAGCAGATTTTAACCTTAAGACCAGCATCACGCTTGCTTCAAATCTTATCTTAAACGTCTACGTTCCTCTCGTTGATGGGCTTGTCAGCTTCGGCTACGGTGGTAATACGAGCTATCCCGACGGCATTTCTTCGGAATATACGATAATTACGCTCGGTGACGGAAGGCAATACGCTCGCATCCCGATCGAGTTCAACGCAGGAGAAGCTGCTCGCTGCTTCGTATTTGAGGCGGTGATCAATATTGACGGCACGGAATATACGGGTAAGTGGAATATAAGCATTCTCTCTTACGCATCCAACCTTCTTAACGATGATAACGCAACCGATATAGAAAAGACTCTTGCTAAGGATATACTCGCGTATATCAGGAGCACGTACGTTTACTTCAAGACCGATGTGACTAACCCCGAAGAAATTGCAGAAATCGACAAATTGCTCGGTAATTATAGATCGGACGTGACTATAGACGTTAACGGTGCACGGGAGATGACGGAAGGAC
>JBGVKA010000007.1:0-3618 GCA_045129715.1 Eubacteriales bacterium
CGCCTCTCGCGAGAGCCGAGAAAAGAAAAAAATGCAATTCAAACAAAGCTCGTTTTACCGAACACTCTGTTTGAATTACATTATAAACTTTAAAAAGTTACGGATATATAAAAAAATGCTGGACTTTTTAAAAAGTTTATGATATAATATAGTGTAATTTAGCTTTAAATTAAGGAAGTGTAGCGTTTTGGAGATAATAACCTTACAAAATCCAAGGATGTTCGCATCTAATTGCTATATTTTGTGCTCTGAGGATTCGTTTTCTGTGGTGGATCCATCCGTATCTTACGAGGATGCTCTGACCGTATGTCCGAGGCTTGCTCAGCTTCGTCCTGAGTACGTGCTCTTGACTCACGGACACGTAGATCACTTTTGGGAGATCGAATCTTACGTAAAGCTTGGATGCCGTGCATTGATATCCGAGCTCGATGCGAAAACCGCAAGTGATCCTAAAATGAATTGCTATGAGTTTTTGAGCGGAAATATCGATTCTTATAAGGGTGAATTTCATCATATAAGTGACGGTGACGTCATCGAAACGGTCGGCAAAAAATTCGAGGTTTTAGCAACCCCGGGGCATTCCTTAGGCTCCGTCAGCTATTTGACGGACGACGTTATCTTTACCGGTGATACCTTGTTCGCAGGAGGCGTTTTCGGAAGATACGACCTGCCGACGAGTGACGGTGCCTCGCTCCTGCACTCGCTGAGAAGACTTTTCTCGCTTAGCGAAGACCTTATCGTATATTCGGGACACGGCGGTCCCACAACGTTAAAGAAGACTAAAGACGCGTTTTATAACAGAAGGGATATATAAAATGGAAGAATTAAGAAGTAATTTTATACACGATATAATCGATGCGGATCTCAAGGAGAATCCCGATCTCAAGATCCATACGAGATTCCCCCCCGAGCCTAACGGATATCTTCATATCGGCTCTGCAAAGGCTATATGGATAAACGCTATGACCGCTAAAAAGTACGGAGGCCTCTTCAATCTTCGCTACGACGATACTAACCCTGCAAAAGAGGATAACGAGTACGTTGAGAGCATTTATGAGGATCTCAAGTGGCTTGGATGCGAGCCTACCGGCGGTGTTTTCTACGGCTCCGATTATTTCGATAAGTGCTACGAATACGCTGTAAAGCTTATCAAGGACGGCAAGGCATACGTTTGTGACCTTACCGCAGACGAGCTTCGTGAATACAGAGGAACTCTTACCGCTCCCGGTAAGAATAGCCCCTATAGAGACAGAAGCGTAGAGGAGAACCTCGATCTCTTTGAGAGAATGAAGAACGGTGAGTTTGCAGACGGAACCAAGACCTTGCGTGCAAAGATAGATATGGCATCTCCCAATATGAATATGAGAGACCCCGCTATTTACAGAATAGCGCATCTTTCACATCACCGTCAGGGTGATAAGTGGTGCATCTATCCTCTCTACGATTACGCGCATCCCATTCAGGACGCTATGGAGGGAATTACCCACTCTCTTTGCTCGATAGAGTTTGAAAACCACAGACCTCTTTACGATTGGGTTATAGAGAATATCGGCATCAACAACGATCCTAACCCCAAGCAGAGAGAATTTGCACGTCTTAACGTAACACACACCGTTATGTCCAAGCGTTACCTCAGAAAGCTCGTTGAAACGGGACTCGTTGACGGATGGGACGATCCCAGAATGCCCACTCTCTGCGGTCTTCGCAGAAGAGGATATACCCCCTCTTCGATATTTGATTTCGTAGCTCGCGCCGGCGTTGCTAAGTCCTACAGTATCGTAGATTACGAGCTTCTTGAGCATTGTATAAGAGAAGAGCTTAATACCTCCGCAAACAGAAAAATAGCTATTCTCCGTCCTATAAAGGTAACCGTTACCAACTATCCTGAGGATAAGGTAGAGTATTTCGAGCTTCCCAACAACCCTGCAGTTGAAGGATCGGGAACGAGAAAGCTTGCTTTCACAAGAGAGCTTTATATCGATGCTGATGACTTTGCAGAGGTTCCTCCGCCTAAGTTCTTCAGAATGAAGCCCGACGGCGAGGTTCGTCTTATGGGTGCGTATATCGTTAAGTGCAACGAGATCGTTAAGGACGAAAACGGAAACGTAGTCGAGATCCTTTGTACCGCAGATCTTGAAACCGGAAACGGTATGCCTACCGACGGCAGAAAGGTGAAGGGAACTATCCATTGGCTTTCCAAGGATTATTCCTCTGATGCGACCGTAATGCTTTACGATTTCCTCTTCGATATCGAGAATACCGGAGACATTCCCGAGGACAAGACGTACGACGATTATCTCAATACCTCCTCGGTGATCAAGCTCGAGGGATGTAAGGTTGAGCCCTCCTTGGCAGAGGCAGAGCCCTCCGATAAATTCCAGTTTGTAAGATGCGGATATTTCGTTAAGGATACCAAGCACAAGGATACCTTCAACCGTATCGTTGGTCTTAAGGATAGCTTCCCTAAGGCAAAGTAATAAATTGTGGAAAAATAATATAATTTATGAAAATACGAAGAGGGCGAGATTTTTGATCGCCCTCTTCGTGATATACAGCTATATTATATAATAATAAGGAAGAAAAATGAAAGAATTCGTAAGAGGAATGTTCTTTTATATGACGGTGCCCAAATGCGTTTCTTGTAGGACTAAGCTTGATAGATCCGACAAGGCGTTGTGCGTGGAATGTATGAAGGAATACGAGCTCACGAAGGACAGAACGTGTTCCGTGTGCTTCAAAAAGCTTTACGAGTGTAAGTGCCCGAATGAATATCTCGAAAATCATATGGTGCGAAGGCTCGTCAAGGTGTTCCGATATAAGCCGTCCGATAATTCCGAGGAAAAGGTTCCTGCAAATGAGCTGATTTACAACGTTAAAAGAGTTAAAAGGCGTGATCTTATAGATTTTATGAGCGGTGAGGTGGCAGATGCCATTAAAAAGTCCTTAAAATATGAGGAGTGCGTTATAACAAACGTTCCGAGAAAACGCTCTCGCGTTCTTGAATACGGTCTTGATCACTCCGAGGAGATAGCAAGGGCAATTGCCAAAAAGCTTGAGATTAAATACGTTAAGCTCTTAAAATCAAAGCTGAAAACACCGCAGAAAAAGGTTCACGGAGAGGCGAGGATCAAAAACGCTGAGTTCGATTATCTCCGCCACCCGCCGTCCGTCAGTGGAAAACGCGTTATAGTCTTTGACGATATCGTAACAACCGGTGCATCGATGGGCGCATCCGCTATGCTTATCAAGGGGCTCGGTGCGAAAAGCGTTTACGGTGCTTGTATGGCAATAGCGTTCAAGGATAAATACAAGCCGTTCCAAAAATCCGAGTCGGACTATAAATGGTTTTGATCGAGCTGAAAAATAAGAAAAGCTTAATTATATTAAGAAAAATCGAAAAGCATATTAAAAAGTGTGATCATAGCAAATTATAGGAAAAGCTTAAAATAATAGAAAACTAAGAATATCTTTCATTATAAAACAAAAAATGCGAGGAATTTTTCCTCGCATTTTTTATATATCGGTTAGGGAATTAACCAAGCTTAGAGTAGTTAACCTTAACGCCGGGGCCCATCGTAGTAGCTACAACGCAGCTCTTGATGTACTGACCCTTAGCAG
>JBGVKA010000008.1:0-14684 GCA_045129715.1 Eubacteriales bacterium
TGGTTAAAATGTCTCTCACCTCGGATGCGGAGCTTTTCTCAGTTCTTGAGGCGGGACTTTGGAAAAACGATATTGCCACGACCGTCAGCCGTGCCCTTAAGATCAAAAAGAGCGTAGTTGAGGCTGACGAGCGCGAGAGCTCTCTTAGAAAAATACTTAATTTCGGTCACACGCTCGGTCACGGCATCGAGGCACTCGGAGGCTTATACCACGGCGAATGCGTGGCACTCGGAATGCTTCCCATGGCATCAAAGACCGTAAGAGAACGACTCGTTCCGCTTCTTCGGGAAATGAGTCTGCCCACCGAGATAAGTGCGGATATAGAACGTGCGTTTGAATTTATGCGCCACGATAAAAAGGGTGACGGAGACAAGGCGGACGCAGTCTTCGTTGACGACTTTGGAACGTCAAGACTTGAAAAGATCGCATTTTCGGAGCTTGAAAAGCATATTTTGAGCTATCTTGAGAATGTATAAGACTTCGCAAAATACGGCTTTGCCGTTAAATTTGAGGATTTTATTATGAAAAACACCTTTGGAAATAATCTTTCCGTAACGCTCTTCGGTGAGAGCCACGGTGAAGCTATAGGCTGCGTTATAGACGGAATTGCTCCGGGTATAAAAATAGATTACGATTACGTTAAGAGCTGTCTTCTTCAAAGAGCTGCACGCTCGGACGTTTCAACTCCGAGAAGAGAGCCTGACGAGCCCATCATTCTTTCGGGCGTAAAAAACGGTGTGACCGAAGGCACTCCTATCTGCGTTTTAATAAAGAACGCAAACGTTAACTCGGCATCATACGGAGAGCTAGAGCTCACTCCCCGTCCTTCTCACGCAGATCTTACCGCAGAATATAAATATCACGGCTACCAGGACAAGGCAGGCGTCGGTCATTTCTCGGGAAGAATTACCGCACCTCTCGTTGCCGCGGGTGCAATAATAAGACACGCGCTTCTTGAATGCGGAATCAAAATAGGCACTCATATAAAGACCTTACACGGAATATCCGACAGAGATTTCGAATGCTACGACAGTGATATAGATTTCTTGAGCGAGGCGATATTCCCTGCTCTTGATACGGATGCGGCGGAAAGGATGCAAGACGAGATCAGATCGGCAAGAGATATGCTCGACAGTGTCGGCGGAGTTCTTGAAACGGTCATCACGGGTGTGCCCGGCGGTGTCGGTGAGCCGTGGTTTGACACGGTAGAGGGGGGTATCTCTCACGCAGTGTTCTCGGTTCCCGGTGTTAAGGGCGTTGAATTCGGTGACGGGTTTGCTATTGCCGAGAAATACGGAAGCGAGGCAAACGATCCTTACGCTACGGATAACGGAGCTATCGTTACTACGAAAAACTCCTCGGGTGGAATCGCGGGCGGTATAACTAACGGTATGCCGATAATATTCCGAACGGCAATGAAGCCCACTCCCTCCATCGCAAGGGAGCAAAGGACGGTAAATCTTGCTACTATGGAGGAGGTCACTCTTTCCGTCTGTGGAAGACACGATCCGGCTATAATACACAGGGCGCGCGCGGTGATAGATGCGGTCGCGGCTATTTCGATAGCAGACCTCCTCGTAACGCGCTTCGGTACAGATTTTTTGAAAGGATAAATTCCTATGAAATACGGTTGCATAGGCGAGCACCTTAAGCATAGCTTTTCAAAGGAAATACACTCGCATATAGCAGACTACGATTACGATATTTGCGAGCTTGCTCCCGACGAGGTTGACGGCTTTATGAGACGGCACGACTTTCTCGCCATAAACGTAACCATTCCCTATAAGGAAAAGGTAATTCCCTATCTTTCGTACGTTGACGAGAGTGCCGGACTTATCGGTGCGGTGAATACGGTCGTGAACCGTGACGGAAAGCTCTTCGGCTACAACACCGATTTTTACGGAATGAAGGCCCTTATAGAGCGTGCGGGCATTGAGATGCGCGATGCTAAGGTTTTAATTCTCGGAAGCGGAGGTACCGCAAAGACCGCATTCGCAGTGGCAAGTGCTATGGGCTCCCGAGAGATCATAAAGGTGTCGAGAAAAGTCTCGAATGAGACTGTTTTGTATACAGATGTTTACAAATACCATACCGATGCCGACGTTATCATCAATACTACCCCCGTGGGAATGTATCCAAACAACTTTGACAAGCCTATTGATATTTCAAAATTCCCGAAGCTTTCGGGCGTTTTGGATGCTATATACAATCCTCAGAGAACGCCTCTTATTCTTGAGGCTGAGGCAAGAGGGATAAAGGCGTCGGGAGGTCTTTATATGCTCGTTATGCAGGGAATCAGGGCTTCGGAATATTTTCTCGGCGTAAGCTATCCTGACGAGCTTTCCGAGGAGGTCTACGCAAAGATCGTTGCGGAAAAGAAAAACATCGTGCTTATCGGTATGCCGTCGTCGGGAAAAACGACGGTCGGCGGTATACTTGCTAAACGCCTATCAAGAACGCTCACGGATACCGACGAGGTGATAGCTTCAAAAGAAAAACGAAGCATTCGAGAGATCTTTGAAACCGACAAGGAGGACTATTTCCGCGATTTAGAGAGTGATGCCGTCAGAGGTGCCTCCATCAAGAGTGAATGCGTTATTGCCACCGGAGGCGGTGCGGTGCTTAGGCAGGAAAATATCGATGCACTCAGGCAAAACGGCAGAATATATTTCCTTGACAGACCACTCGAAATGCTTATGCCGACCGAGGACAGACCTACCGCTTCATCAAGGGAGGCTATCGCAAAGCGTTACGGGGAGAGATACTCCTTGTACCTCAAGGCGGCAGATAAAATAATAGACTCTCCCTGCACACCCGAAAAGGCTGCGGACGAGATCATTGCAGACTTTTACGCATCTCTCGGCTTAGGAGAATGAATATGAAAATATACGTTATTAACGGACCTAATCTCAATATGTTAGGCATAAGAGAGCCCGAAAAATACGGCAAACGCGGATACGAGGAGCTTTGCTCACTCGTAAAGGCGCACTGTGACGAGCGAGCGGTAGAGACGGTATTCTATCAATCGAATCACGAGGGGGATCTCGTTGATAAGATACAGGAGGCTTATTTTAACGGAGCCGACGGTATAGTTATCAATCCCGGTGCGTATACGCACACGAGCATTGCACTTCTCGATGCGGTGCTTTCCGTACAGATACCGACGGTTGAGGTCCATATATCAAAAATAGAAGAGCGCGAGAATTTCAGACAGATAAGCTATATAAGACGGGCTTCGGTGGCTACGGTCAGCGGTAAGGGGCTCGACGGTTATCTTGAAGCCTGCGATATTCTTATCGGAGGCAAGAAATGAAGGCGCGGATAATTCCAAGCGCGGCAAGAGGAAGCATCACGGCACCAACGTCAAAAAGCGTGGCGCACAGGCTTCTCATCTCGGCGGCACTTGCGAATGGTAAGAGCGTTATTTCGGGCGTTACGCGCTCGGAGGACGTGCTCGCTACGGTCGACTGTCTTACCTCGCTCGGCGCAAGGATAGAATCGATGGGTGATACCTTTACGGTATACGGAACGGATATGACGTCCACGGCTCCTCGCGGTGTTCTTTGCTGCAGAGAGAGCGGAAGCACACTCAGATTTATGATACCGATAGCCTCACTTTCGGGCGCAAAGGTGACTCTCGGCGGTACGGAAAAGCTTCTCTCACGACCTTTAGGGGTATACGAAAGGCTTTTCGAGGAGCGTGAGCTCCTTATAAGAAAAGCGGGTTGTCTGCTCTTCGTTGACGGTCCTCTCCCTTCGGGAGAATACGAAATAGACGGAAGCGTCAGCAGTCAGTTCATTTCGGGACTTTTATTCGCGCTTCCGCTTACGCGGGAGGATAGCACTATCCGTATAATTCCGCCGTTTGCAAGCAGATCGTACGTCGATCTCACCTTAGATGCGCTTAAAAAATTCGGTATTGACGCGTACTTTGAAAACGAGCTCACGATAAAGATCAAGGGCGCACAGAAATATAAGGCGACGAAGGCTGTGGTCGAGGGTGACTATTCAGGCTCTGCCTTTCTTGAAGCACTCAATCTCTTCGGCTCATCCGTAGACGTCACGGGACTTAACGAGGACTCAAAGCAATCGGACAAGGCGTACCGAGATCTTTACAAGCTTCTCACGGAGGGCACACCTACGATAGATCTTGAGAACTGCCCCGATCTTGCTCCTATCCTATTCACCGTTGCGGCTGCTTATAACGGTGCCGTATTCACGTCCACTGCCCGTCTTAAGATCAAGGAAAGCGACAGAGCCGAGGCTATGGCAACCGAGCTCAGAAAATTCGGTGCGGATATCGAGGTGCTCGAGGATAGCGTAATAATCAAAAGGTCAATTCTTCACGAGCCAACCGAGGAGCTCTCCTCTCACAACGATCACAGAGTCGTTATGTCACTTGCGGTGCTTTGCACAAAATACGGCGGTGTGATAGACGGTGCGGAGGCGATCAGCAAGAGCTATCCCGACTTTTTCACGGATATCAATGCCAAAGGAATCGAGGTACGGCTTTATGACTGAATTGACCAAGGACACTAAAATTTTAATAGTCGGTCTCGGAGTTATCGGAGGCGGATATGCAGAGGCTTTGACGAAAGCGGGCTACGGACACGTCAGATGTATTACCAAGAACGCTGAGGATATAGACTACGCCAAGGCGCGAGGAATGATAGAATTCGGTACGGTGGAGGTTGACGAGACGCTCGTTGGCGAATCCGAGCTTATCGTATTTGCTCTTTACCCTCACGTGTTCAAGGAATGGATAAGAGATTACCGACACCTATTCTCAAGCGGCACCGTTATTACGGACGTTACCGGTGTTAAAAGCGGAATAGTTAAAGATGTACAGGAAATGATGCCTGAGGGCGTTGAATTTATTTCCACGCACCCTATGGCAGGACGTGAGAAAAGCGGAGTTGCATTCAGTGACGCAGGAGTTTTTAAGGGAGCAAACTATATAGTCGTTCCCACAGAGAAGAACTCCGAGCGTGCTATCCGCATCTCAAAGGCACTCGGAGAGGCACTCGGATTTTCAAATATCAGCGAGCTTTCGATAAACGAGCACGACGAGATGATCGCGTTCCTTTCTCAGCTCACGCACTGCATTGCGGTGGTGCTTATGAATTCAAACGAAAAGTGCGGACTTGAGGCTTATACGGGTGACTCCTTCCGCGATCTCACGAGGATAGCAAAGATCAACGAGGTCATGTGGAGCGAGCTCTTTATGCTAAACAAGGAGGCTCTGCTCACCGAGATGGATGCTTTTATAAACAAGTTCACCGAGTTTCGCCAAATCCTTTTTGATGGCAACGTAGACGCTATGAAAAAAGAAATGATCAAGGCAACCAAAAGGCGCGAGCTTTTCGATAAAAAGGTGTAAACTCAAGCATTTTGAAAACAATAATTTACAAAACAAAGATTTAAAAGAAGATTTTATATAAAAAGGTGATGTAATATGAACATGAAATTCTACAGAAAGCTTCCCATTCCTATGGAGATCAAGGAAGAGTTCCCTATTTCCGAGGCGGTAAAAAACGCCAGAGAAAGCTGTATCGGAGAAATGAAGGATATCTTTTCGGGAAAGAAGGATAAATTCATTTTGGTGATCGGCCCCTGCTCTGCCGACAATGAAGACTCGGTTCTCGATTACATCTACCGACTCAGAGGCGTTCAGGAAAAGGTTGCAGACAAGATTTTCATAGTTCCGAGAATTTATACGAACAAGCCCCGTACTACAGGCGAGGGCTACAAGGGTATGCTTCACCAGCCCGATCCCAACAGTGCGCCCGATATGCTTAAGGGCATAGTTGCTATAAGAAAGCTTCATATGCGCGCTATCGAGGAGACCGGCTTTGGATGTGCAGACGAGATGCTTTACCCCGAAAACCACAGGTATCTTTCGGATATACTCGCTTACGTTGCGGTTGGAGCGCGTAGCGTTGAAAACCAGCAGCACAGACTTACCGCGAGCGGAATAGACGTTCCCGTCGGAATGAAAAACCCCACCTCAGGTGACCTTTCGGTTATGATGAATTCGATCAAGGCTGCTCAGGCATCACACGTTTTTAACTACAGAGGCTGGGAGGTAGAGAGCGAAGGTAATCCGTTCGCGCACGCTATCCTTCGCGGATACGTGGACAAGCTCGGAAAATCTCATCCGAACTATCACTACGAGGACATAGCGACTCTTTGCGATATGTACGCATCGTCCGACCTTAAAAATCCTGCGTGCATCGTGGACACCAACCACGCTAACTCCGCTAAGAAATACCTCGAGCAACCGAGAATAGCAAAAGAGATCATTGAGAGCAGAAACTACAATCCCGAAATCAAAAAGCTCGTTAAGGGACTTATGATCGAGAGCTATATCGAGGACGGATGTCAGAAGATATCTCAGAACGAGGTCTACGGAAAATCCATCACGGATCCCTGTCTCGGATGGGAAAAGACCGAAAGACTTATTTACGATTTTGCAGAAATGCTTTAATTCTTTTAAAAAAGGTGCAGACTTGCATTTATTACGTATACCCCGCTTAAGCGGGACTAAACCAAAGCCTCCCTTGTGTAAAGGGAGGTGGCTTGCGTAAGCAAGACGGAGGGATTGTTAAAAGTTAGTATTTCATTGCAAAACAATCCCTCAGTCACCTTCGGTGACAGCTCCCTTTACACAAGGGAGCCTTTGACACAGAAACATTCTGCGCTGACTTTTTTCTGCTTTCTCCCTATCGGCATAGCCTGTACTGAACCACGCGACTATCGCGTGGTTTTCGTTATACAAGAAAAACAACCTCGGATAGCGTGATTTGTCCGTTAAGGACATCACGCTATCCAAGGTTGTTTTTTTATGTTTTCGCTTCTCGCGATTATAGATTAACCTACGAGACCCGAACGCTCGATACCCTGTACCAGATACTTCTGGCAGAAGAGATAAAGAACGATAAGGGGCGCGATGATAAGCATACCTGCAGTGTTTGCGATAACGTTCTTATACGTTAACCAACCTGCTGCCGTGTTATACTGGTTAAGAGTTGCCGGCGGCTCCTCCCAAACGTCACTCATCAGGTAATAGCCCGTGAGCTTGGGGTCGGACCAGAAGAGGTTCGTATAGAACTCGTCAGTCCACTGCCAAGAGAACGAGAAGAGGAATACGGTTATCATCATGGGTACCGAAAGAGGAAGAATGATCTGGAAGAAGGTACGGAACACGCCCGAACCGTCAACATATGCAGATTCTTCAAGCTCATCGGGTACGCCCTTGAAGAACTGACGCATAAGGTATATGTAGAGTCCGTTCTTGAACGCCAATCCCGTCAAGGAAAGGAGAACGAGGGGCCACATACTGTCGCGAAGCTCAAGAGTTCTTCCAAGTATAAGCTCAATCGGTCCTCTGTAATCCCAAGCCTGTACCGTAAAGATATCAAAGTAGTTGAAGTGCTTGGATATCGAAAGGCTGAGAGTCTTATGAGGAATGATCATCGAGAATACAACGACGAGCATTATGAATCCGTTACCCTTGAATTTGAACTTTGCCAAGCCGTATCCGATGATACAAGCTATAAGAGTCTGGATCAAAGCACAAACTATGGATATAAGAAGCGTATGCCATACTGCCTCAAAGTAGTGATTCTCGGTAATGATGTACTTGTAGGTATCAAGCGTAAAGTTCTTGGGAATAAGTGATACCGTTGCGTCAAGAATATCGGATCTGCTCATGAACGAACCCGCTATTCTTGAGAAGAACGGATAAAGAATTACGTAAGATACACCAAGCATCAAGATAAATCTGAATACCGTAATTACGGCCTTAATCCACGTGTTAGAGGTCTTAATCTTGCTAAGGAATCTTTCCTTGAAGGAAAGCTTTCCTTCGTAGTCAACATGGATTGAATTTTTTGTTTCTTTCTTTACGAACGTTGCCATGTCACTACCTCCTTAATCCCTTCTTTGATAGAATATGAACGTGGATGCTACTGCCGCGAATACTGCAATTATCAACATAATTACAAGGAAGTAAATCCAATAAGCCGCGGTAGCAGAGTATCTGTCCGCACTCTCGATGTTTGCCTTGATATGCGTAATTACCGTGTTATCGTTTCTCGTAAATGCGTCGATTATCGAATAAACGGAGTTAACGAGAATCATGGGAGAGATCATCGGGAAGGTTACCTTCCAGAAGGTTTCCCAACCGGTAGCACCGTCGATCTTACAAGCCTCGTATATAGAGGGCGAGATAGACTGAAGTCCCGCAAGGAAGATAAGCATCTGTACACCGGAATAGTTGATGATCTTATAAACGTTATTTACGATATTAACGACGTATACGGCAAGCTCACCGCCGACCTTCATGTTAGCGAAGAGTCTTTGCATATCAAGCGCGGATATGATATCCGAGCCGCTGCTTCCGGAACCGTCATCGATGGTCTCTGCATTCTGGGACATCTTGTCTGCCATGTTAATGCTTTCCATAATACCGGTAGAAACAATAACGGGAAGGAAGAATATCGCACGGAATGCCGCACGTCCGAGCATCTTCTGGTTAAGAACTACCGCTATGAAGAGCGAGAAGATAATAACCGCAGGAACCTCGAACACGAGCTGCTGTACACCGGATATAAGAGCCGTCGTAAAGTCTGAGGTCTGGAATGCTTCTTTATAATACTTCATTCCTACGAAATCGTAGACCATATTGAACGGATCTTCGTTGTTTTCAGCACTCATACTGAACCAGATAGAGTCAAGAAGAATGGGAAGATAGATAAGCACTACTCCGAGGATGAAGGGAAGAACGAACATATAGCCCGCTCTTGCCTTTCTCGAGTCGAGAGAAACTTTTCTTCTCTTCTTAAGAAGACCGTTAGAATCGAGCTCTCCAACGCCTATTACAGACGGAGAAACTGCGTTTTCTTCGGGAGTCTGAATTAATTTTTCACTCATTTCTCTCTACCTCCTTATCCTTCAATTCTAACGTACTCGTATTTGCCAAGCTTATAGGTTTCGTCCCCAAGCTTAACCTCTACGGTATAAATGTTGTAGTTAAGCAAGAACTGAACCTGCTTATCACCCTTAGTGTAGGTTACCATAACTATATTTCCTCTGTCACTCGTGTAATCAGTGTAAATATAGTTTTCGTCAAACGCCTTGGAGTCTGTAAGGAAGGAATACTTAGACGTGTAAAGATACAAGGTCTCAGTATCAAGACTGCTCATAGTAAGGCTGTACTTCTTGTTGCTCTTACTGTCAAGCTCGCCGTACTCGTCTCTCTTCTCCTCAAAGTCTGCATAAAGCGTTTCGTATTTGCTTATGATGCTTTCTACGTGAGCTCCGAAGGTATCCTCAACACCGTTGTAGGTAACGTTCTCGGTGGTCTCAAGAGTAGCTATATCGATCTTACATACGTCCGCCATAGCCTTAAGCATAGCGTCACGGCCTACGGTGAGAACGAACTGCAATTTGTTCTTGCCCTCAGCTTCTGCAACCTCGTTGTAACTGTTTACGTATTGCATAGCCTCGTTGATGAATTCCTTGATCTCGGATTCCATAACGGTAAGCATTTCGGAAAGAAGAATGTCACTTACGCCGTATATAAGCTCGTTGAAGGTTACTACGTATTCCTTTTCGCCGTTAGCGGAGCCGGGATACTCGGTGCCGTATGCATTGATAAGAGCATCAAGATCAGCGTTAAACTCTGCGATAAGAGCAGAAAGCTTAGCGTTTGCAGCCACCTCGCTACCGTCAAAGTCGAGCTTGAGAATATCCTCAAACTGAGTCGTAAGAGCGGTCTTATCAATTACTACCTTAACGAACCAGCCGTCCTCGCCCCTCTCACTGAGAGACTCGTATGCACGGCTGATAGCTACGTCAAGCTGACCGTCCATCATCGTGATAAGCTCGTTCATAAGAAGCTTGTAGTTGGAGATCTCCTCCTCGGAATCAACTACACGCTCACCTATAACGGTCTTGTGGTCGGTGATGAGGTAATCCTGAAGATCGCCGATCGCATTGTTGAGTTTGTTGTAGTTAAGAACTACGTCCTTGTACCAGGATGAGTAGCTTACACCGAAGTAATCGTTAAGAATAGCGTCGTTCTTCATAAAGCTCTCATTCTGATAGCAAAGTATGAAGTAAAGCGATGCGCCGGATTCGATAGAACGAAGAAGATCGTACTCGGGCATTCCCGAATAGTTAAGGGGCTGTCCTGCGTAATTAACTGCACCGTGAAGGATCATTCCTACGAACGGAACGGAATACGAGGAGTATCTTACTCGGCTCGAGTCGGTAGCAACGTTAAGAAGGTGGGTTGCGTATCTGAGCGTATAAGCGTTACCCATATCAAGCATTACCTTGAAGTTGTCCTGCTTGACCATCTTGGAAAGAACGTTTTCTACGTAAGACTGAGCGTCGTTTCTGTTGATGGGATTTTCCTCATCAAAGTTGGAGTTAAGGTCCGAACCCATAGTGGATACGGATATGCCGGTAACGTCGTACTTGGAGTACTTCTTAACAAACTTGGAATAGAGCTTGTCAAGAGACTCGGGGCTTACAACGAGCGAGAAGTAGCTGACGTACTGACGTGCAATGGAATCGTATACCTGCTTTGATGCATAACGGTTATCTATCATGTGCGAAACGTCATTCTTCTTGGAGATGCCGTCGAACATAGAAGAGTAACTCAAATACATAAAGTC
This sequence comes from Eubacteriales bacterium, assembly GCA_045129715.1. Taxonomy (GTDB): domain Bacteria; phylum Bacillota; class Clostridia; order Oscillospirales; family CAG-272; genus UBA1740. The sequence goes on from JBGVKA010000008.1 coordinate 10,686, forward strand.
GTAATCGGGATAGATTCCGAAGGTCTCTCCGCTCTTATTAACCTCATTTGCCTTCTCAAGAAGCTTCTTGAAGCCACGGCTGCCTCCGCAGGCTCTTTCCCATCTGAGCTTTGTGGGATAATTACTGCTGAGTCCACCGCTTCCAAAGCCGGTGAGACGGAAGTTGATGTTATTGATAACGAAATCGGAGTAGTTCTTATATCCGTCCGCAAGAGCCTGATACTCAGCCTTCTTAGCGGATCCGTCGGGCTCTGCATCTGCAAGAGCCTGATACTTTTCCATTTCCTCCTTAAGAACGCTTGAGGAATTACGAAGCTCCGTATACATAGTAACTACGTCTTCGAAGGTCGTAAGAGGGATGCTCTTCTCTACGGGGAAGGTAAGGAATTTATCCATAATATCCATCGAGCCGAGAGCCTCAACGTAAAGAGGAAGGTTTTCACTGATAGATGCAAGAGCGGTCAAGGTGCCGTTTGCGTAGAGGTAATCACGGTAGCAGGTCGCCATTCCGGAGTAGGAGGACTCGTAATAACCAACGTTATAATCCTTGTTGATAGCCTCTCCTATAACGGGATCGGTAAGCATAACGTATCTCGTTACGTAGGATCCGTTGAACTTAGCGTCCGAAACCATCGTGTAGTAATCCGCACCACCAACCGAGATAGTATTCGAAAGGTCGTACTTATCGGAGGGATAGGGAGAATATGTGCAGAATGCACTTGCGGTATTGCCGGAGCCGGTCTGCATCTCGATCTTAGCAAGAGACGATCCGCTTTCAACGATAGCAAAGTAGCCGCTCGTTACGTTGGAAACGCCGTAAAGCTTGGAGACGGAGCTTGCGCTATCGGTTCCAACCACACCGTATACGGGCATAGATACCTGCTCGCGATATGCACCTACGATCTTAGAGGGGTCAACCTCGGGAGAATAGGAGTTATCTGCACCGTAGATATCAGCACTGAGTGCGGTCGATTCGATAGTTCCTACAACGGGGTTGTAGAAATCGTCGTAATCAAGGATCATTCCGCTTCCGTCGGGGAAGAAGATGTGTCCTGCCTGAGTACCGTCAGCTGCGCCGAAGTACTTGAGAACCTTAATGGAATCAAGGTTGTAAAGAGTTTCATCAAAGGAGATGGAGTTTGCGGGCAAACGAACGGAAAGGCTTCCGTCGTCGTTGAACGAATACTCAAGCGAGCATCTGAATACGGGCTTGGGATCGGTCTCGTCAACGTATCCGCAGTAATCCTCTTCCTCATACATTTCTGTGAAGGAATACTTTATGAACTCGGTGCCGTTCTCAAGAGCGGTCTGCTCACGGTAACGGTTGATGTACTTCTCGAAGAGCTTGGAGATGCTCTCCTTCTCGGGATTGGTCTTACCGGTGAACTCGTAGATAGGCTCGAGAGTCTCGTAGATCGCTGCGTCCTTGTTGTTGTAGTACTTATTCTTGAGCTTATCGTAGTACTCCTTAGCCTCGGGGCTGTTGTACTTCTCAAGATTTCTCAAGTAGTAGCCCTTCTGACCGGAGGCGTAGATCGACATCAAATCGTTGTAAAGCGACATAATATCGCTGTAAGCCTTGGATCCGAGGTTATCGTTAGCAATGTTGAATCTGTCATCTATCTCTATAAGCATATCCTCAAGGTAATGCTGAACGGAGTTGAGGTTGATAGTACCGTTTACGCGAACGTTATACTCGTCATACTTCGAGTGAGTAGAAGGAAGATTGTACTTGCTGTATGCAAAGATATCGTACATCTTGCTGTATTCACCGTTGTTACAGTGAGTATACATAAGAGTGCAGAGCTCGTTAAGCATGGGAACGAGGATCTCGCTCTCAAACTTGGTTGCGGTTATGTAACCGGGAAGAAGATATCTTGCTACGGTATCTCCGAGAGTGTAGTTAACTCTGATACCGTTGGAGATGTATTCAACGGAGATCTGAGCGTTACGCGCAGCGTCAAGGCTGGAGTAAAGCTGGCTGACCGTCGTTTTAGTGGTTTCAGAATAGTAAATTACTATCTGGCTCGCCATATCAGCGTTCAAGGTACTGATAACACTGCCGGCAAGTCTCGGATAACTGTAGGGGTTAGACGACAAGATCTGACCGGTGAGGTTATCCTTGTAATAAACGAAGCCCGTGTACTTGTTAACGTACAAGGTATATCTCGAAAGCTTCGAATTATTGTAATAAACGGGAACGAGATATTCCTTTGAAAGCTCGTCGTTTAACATTTCCTCCAGCGAGGAGTATTTGTATCCGCAGATCTCCTCGGCAAGAGCCCATATCTCTTCTTCGCCAAGAAGCGTGCTTGCTGAAGTGTCAGCGTAAGCGGCACTGCTCTTCATGGGCATAACGCCGATCATCGAGCCAAAGAGCAATACTACTACCAAAGCAGACGATAATATTCTTTTTAATTTCATTCTATTGTACCCCCTGCTTTCTATGCCCTGTTGGCAATTTCTTTAGCAATAGCAATTACGAAGGTTATCATCTTGATCACAAGGCTTGAGAAGAGGATGACAACGAACATTATAACTACCATCGCAAGTATCGTGCAAATAGTGATGAGTATATTCTTCCTTAAGTTGTAATCGTGAGTTACAAGCATACCGAAGAACAAGAGGAATCCTACCCAGATATATCCAAGAGTTACGAGAAGAGATACTATAGATCCCTCGGTAACCGTAAGAACGTTGGTAAGGATAGTGGAGATTATTACGAAGAGAGGCAACGGCGCAAGAGAATAGGTCGTTGCAATGAAGATGTCGCGGAATCCGCCTTCACCCTCAAAGAGCGTAGTAAGACACCAGTTACCTACACACCAAAGAAGTACGGGTATGGTAATGGACATGATCTGTACGATGATCGTAGAGTAGGTTTCTCTGGGGTTGAACATATATCCGCGTCCAATTGCCTGATAGAAGAACGCGAGTATCGTTATACCCATAATAGTAAGACCTGCTTTTACGGATCCGCGCTTCTCGTGCTTCAGATCGTAGAAGCCGTCGAAGGGATGGAACGGAACGTAGAAGGCGTAGACGAGCTCCTCGCCGAACGTTCTCTTGCCAAGCTTGAGAGACGTTGCCTTGTTCTTCTTCTTTGCCCAGCCAAGAAGCTTAAGGAAGAGAACGACTACCGCAATAAGAGCTATCGCAATGGGCAAGAGCCATTTACCGATAATTACCTTACGAGTCTCTGCAAATGCCTTAGCATACTGAGTGGTCTCGTATGCATGAGCAAACATTTCCATAGCTTCCTTATACTGATCCTTGTTATAAAGAGCCTTACCTATACCGATGTACGCCAAGTCGAAGTTGTTGTTTCTCTTAAGAACTTCCTTCCAGTAGTACATCGAGCCGTCGTAATCATTGTTGTTTTCGCACGCAAGCGCGCTCATTATGGTATCGCAATACTCGGTAGGAGTGTAGACCACAAGCTTGGATTTTCCTCCGGAACCGTCTATTGCAAGAAGATAAGTTTTCTCGTTTCCGTTCTCATCTTCTATCTTGTGATAAGTGATAGCGTTGATATCGTCTATATTACCGAACTGGTCTCCCTTATCGCCAAATGCAAACAAAAGGTTACCGTTCTGGTCATAAGTGAATACTCTTGAACGCTTTTCGTCGATTATAGACCATGTGTTGTTTTCACCAACGGCAACGTCTACGATTGACGAAGCTCCGAGACCGGAGTTAAGATAGGTCTTGGTTATAACCTCTCCGCCGGGATCGAAGAATCCGTTACGCTTCATGATCTCAACACCTGCGGAGTTGAGCTTCTTAACGGGAGAGTAATCCGCGTTACGCGTCTTGATAGCCGCGATCTGACGGCTCTCATCGTCGATCTTGATGGTAACGTATACGAAGCCGTACTGGTCTACGGTAATGTTGTTGTAAGCAGACGAAACGTTTGCTGCCTGAACTCTTCTCGTTTCATCGGACTGGAATCTTCTCCAAATAGCCTCAAGGATACTGGGAGTAACCTTCTGAGCACCG
>JBGVKA010000009.1:0-5828 GCA_045129715.1 Eubacteriales bacterium
ACGGTCACGTTAAGATTACCGTTGAGCCTAACGAAACCGGTAAGGGCTACGAGTTCATCAACGCTGTAACCGGTGGTGCTATTCCTAAGGAATACATCCCTGCAGTTGACTCCGGTATTCAGGGTGCTATGCAGGCAGGTGTACTTGCAGGTTATAACGTAGTTGACGTTAAGGTTACTCTTTACGACGGTTCTTACCACGAGGTTGACTCTTCGGAAATGGCATTCAAGATCGCAGGTTCTATGGCGTTCAAGGAAGCTATGAGACGTGCAGACCCCGTTCTTACCGAGCCGATCATGAAGGTTTCCGTAACTACTCCCGACGACTACATGGGCGATATCATCGGTGATATCAACTCCCGCCGTGGTCAGATGGATTCTATGGAGCAGATCACTACCGGCGTATCCAGAATTTACGCTCACGTTCCGCTTGCACAGATGTTCGGTTACGCAACCAGCCTTCGTTCTCGTTCTCAGGGACGTGCTGTTTACGTAATGGAGCCCGATGGATTCCAGGATGTTCCGAAGAATATTCAGGAAGAGATCATTAAGAGCAGAGCTAAGTAATTAGTTTAGGTTCACCCCGTGTATGCTTTTTGCCGAAAGCATACACGGATTAAAACAACAAATAAAAAAATAAAAAAATAAAAATCCAAGGAGGATATTTAAAATGGCAAAGGCTAAATTCGAAAGAACAAAACCCCATGTTAATATCGGTACAATCGGTCACGTTGACCACGGTAAGACCACCCTTACTGCTGCAATCACCAAGACTCTCTCCCTCATCAACGGTTCTGAGTTCCTTGATTACAGCCAGATCGACAACTGCCCCGAGGAAAGAGCTCGTGGTATCACAATCAACTCCAGACACGTTGAGTACGAAACTGCAAATCGTCACTACGCTCACGTTGACTGCCCCGGCCACGCTGACTACGTTAAGAACATGATCACCGGTGCTGCTCAGATGGACGGCGCAATCCTCGTTGTTGCAGGTACTGACGGCCCTCTTGCACAGACCAGAGAGCACGTTCTTCTTGCTCGTCAGGTTGGCGTTCCCGCAATCGTTGTTTTCATGAACAAGTGCGACATCGTTGATGACGAAGAGCTTCTTGACCTTGTTGAGATGGAAATCAGAGACCTTCTTAACGAGTACGAGTTCCCCGGCGACGAAATTCCGATCGTTCGTGGTTCCGCTCGTGAGGCTCTTAACTCTAACAACGGCATCGACGCTCCTGAGTTCGCTTGCATCAAGGAGCTCATGGATCAGGTAGACGCTTACATTCCTACTCCCGACAGAAAGGCTGACCTCCCCTTCCTTATGCCTGTTGAGGACGTATTCTCCATCTCCGGCCGTGGTACTGTTGCTACCGGTAGAGTTGAGAGAGGTACTGTCAAGATGGCTGAAGTTGTTGAGATCGTTGGTCTTAAGGAAGAGAACAGCTCCACTGTTGTAACCGGTATCGAGATGTTCCACAAGATGATGGACATGGCTGAAGCTGGTGATAACGTTGGTCTTCTTCTCCGTGGTGTTCAGAAGAACGAGATCGAAAGAGGTCAGGTTCTCTGCAAGCCCGGTTCCGTAAAGCCTCACACCAAGTTCGTTGGTCAGGTTTACGTTCTTACCGAAAAGGAAGGCGGCCGTTCCAAGCCCTTCTTCTCTGGTTACAGACCTCACTTCTACTTCAGAACTACCGACGTTACCGGTATCATCACCCTTCCCGAGGATGTTGAGATGTGCCGTCCTGGCGACAACGTTAACATGAACGTTGAGCTTATCACTCCTATCGCTTGCGAGAAGGGTCTTCGTTTCGCTATCCGTGAGGGTGGTAGAACCGTTGGTTCCGGCGTTGTTGGCGAAATCCTTGCTTAATTTAAGTATAACGCTTAACTAAGCTTTAAATTTTGGAGATGCTCTTGCTTGTCTTGGGCATCTCCAATTTTTAAACAATTCATCCGCTTTTGCTCTTATGAGCATCACGTCTCTTTCTTTAACCGTTTTGAAGGAGCCTTCGTATAATATAATCTATGTGACGTTAATTTCCCAAATGTGAAATTAACCGTGGCGCCCTGTGACACCACACCGAAAACCGAGGGTTTTCGCACATTCCTTGAAATATAGTCGTTCGAGCTTGCTGGCAAGCCGACAGACTCGAACTTCGTATATTATAATAAACGGCAAAAAAATAATAAATTTTCTTTGGGGAATGGTGTAAATCCATACCGGCAGTATAGTCTGCGAAGAGAAAATGGTTGCTGAAAAATCAAGCTGAAAGCTCGCAAAACACGCGAGAGATGAAAACAATAGTTTGCATTTTGGCACATTTTCTTCCCGAAAAGGTGCAATTCCTTTACCGACGGTATAGTCCGGATGATAAAAGAATGTTTGTTAAAGAGATGTCCTGACGGTGCCCGTGCTTTCGTTTGGACCACATATCTTTTGCATATTTTCTTTCCTCAAAACGCCAAGTGGTGCGTTTTGAGATTTTTTCTTTTTCCAAAGACGGAGGAAAAAATGACTAAAAATAAAAAATCCATAGATACCAAAAAGCTTGTCGGTATCTCCTTGTTTTGTGCGCTTGCTTACGGTGTGACGTTTGTTTTCAGAATACCGGTCATGTTCCTGACCTTTGATGCGAAGGACACTGTAATAACGATAGCCGCGCTTATTTACGGACCTGTGTCCGGCATTGCCATCTCGTTCGTGACCGCCTTTATCGAGCTTATAACGATAAGCGGAACGGGTGTGTACGGCTTTATTATGAATTTCGCATCCTCAGCCGCCTTCAGTGCGACGGCGGGTTTGATATATAAGCATAAAAGGACCGCCTCGGGTGCAATCCTCTCATTCTATGCTGCGAGCTTGGTGATGGTCACGGTCATGATGCTTCTCAATATGTTCGTAACTCCTTACTATATGGGTGTTACGACACAGACCGTGATAGATCTTATACCTACGCTCTTCTTCCCGTTCAACCTCGCTAAAGCACTTCTTAACAGTGCTCTTGCGATGATCCTTTATAAGCCCGTAACGGTCGCAATGCGCCGCGCAGGACTCCTGAAGGGGCAGGGAAAGATGCAGATCAACCGCTCGTTTGCGGCAATATATATAACCGCCGCGGTAACTCTCGTCGTTGCGATCGTGCTCTTCGTTATCTTAACGTAACGCATCTATCTTCGTTATCTTGGCGTAACGCATTGATCTTCGCTATTCTAACGCAGTATATTTATAATAAAAAGGAATTAACTTGCGCAAAAGCTTATTCCAAGAGTGCTTGACTCTTGAAAAAAGCTTCGGCAACGGTGTGCAAAATTAGCGGTAAACTATATCAGTTGGTTAATAATTGCCACGCTGTAAACAAATAATTGACCCCAACAGATTTTTTAAGGTCTGTTGGGGTTTGCTATTACATAAACAATTTAGTTTATATTATTGTTTTTCCATTTTCTGATTTTATTGATGTTCGAGAAACTTGAACACCAAATTATGTATTTCTTATTGTCTACTGTTTTTATGGTCACTTTATTTGAAGAGCCACTTCTACTGTGTACTAATTTAGAATGTATGGATTTAATGTGATTTTTGTATATTGAAGCAATACCAGCCCATATAAGCCAGTTTTCCGAAAGATACAATGTCGTTTCTAAATGAATAACATTATAGTCATCAAATTGAACTCCATATTGCTGTTCTTGCATTTTTATCATTTTCTTGAAACGTATAGTGGATAAAGATGCTATTGCAACACATATAGCTGCAAATACAAAAGGGGCAAATGCAATTAAGGTATCTTCGGGAATGACATCATATATCAGTGATACGATAAACAAAGGTATGAATGCAATACTTGCACATAATAAAGCTAACAAACAGTTGCGTTTGGTATAGATATGTATGTATTTGTCTATCATGAATATTCCTTTCTTTTTATTGCCAGTTTCGCATTTATATTACAAATGCTTCGGGCAAAGCCCATACCCCTAAAGCTGTACGAACGCTTCAACAGGCTCCCTCCGGGAGGGAGCTGTCAGCAAAGCTGACTGAGGGAGAGTGCGATACAATAAATTTTATCCAAACCTAAAGTGACGCAGGCTCCTTCCACCGCTAACGCGGTCCCCCTCCCTCTCGGAGGGAGGCTTTTACGGTGGCATCGATATACTCGCAGACACCATGAAAGTTTGTGTTAATCTGTCGGTTTGTAAACCGTATGAGCTTCAGATCATACCCTTCAAGTATTTCTGTGCGGAATTCATCCTTTTGCCTGCCTTCTTCGGTATAATGCTGCGCTCCATCAATTTCTATTATCAGTTTTGCTTTGTGGCAGTAAAAATCTGCAATAAAATTGTCTATGGCTTTTTGCCTTTGAAATCTGATTTCATATTTTGATAGGAAATCGTACCACAAATGATTTTCCTGCGGTGTTGCATTTTTACGAAGATTTTTTGCAAGAGTAATATTCTTTTCATTGTAATCAAGCGACATACTTACTCCTCCAAAGTTTTATCGTTTTCATTATAACACAATTCGGCAGAGAAAACAAGTTCTCTGCCGAAATTTTGTGCCTGCTAATTCTCCGCTAAGAATGCAGAGAGAAGGTTAATTCCTTTTTTTATTCTATCGTAAAAGCCCCTTATCCGTGTAAGGCTTTGCGGGGGATTTCGTTCTTTTGCTTTGTGCTTGAATTAAAAATATTCCGTGAGGATTTGAGCTTTTTACCAAGCCTTGCAAAGCTCGACTGTTATTGCGGCTCCGTTCTTCGCCGCGATGGGCAAGAATTTCATATAGTCCATAGAGCTACCCTCGTCGGCTGAGTCGGAAACGGCTCTGATGATCGCAAACGCGGTCTTGTTTACGTATGCGACCTGAGCGATAGCCGCGCCCTCCATTTCGCATACGGAGGCGTCAAACTCGCTTACTATACGGTCCTTCTGCTCCTTAGTGGAAACGAAGACGTCACCCGAGGCAACGGTTCCGACGTGGCTTCTTATACCGAGCTTCTCAGCGGATGCGCGGGCGATGGTGACCGCCTTTTCACTTGCCTCAAAATACACCACGTTGATTCCCGAAATAAGTCCCTTGGGATCTCCGAGGGGCGAGGTGTCCATATCGTGCTGAACGAGCTTGTCTGCGATGAGCGTGTCGGTGACGGATATTCCACTTTTAAGTGCTCCGCCCACACCCGTGTTAATTATAAGCTCGGGAGAATAGCGTATTATCATAGCCTCTGCGGTGAGTGCGGCAAACACCTTACCAACTCCGCATTTAGCTATAACTACGCTTTTTCCTTCAAGCTTTCCGGTGTGGAAGAGTATGCTTCCGACCTCCTCGGTCGCGTGATCTGTGAGCTTGGAAATAAGCTCCTCGACCTCCTCGTTAAGAGCACCGATTATACCGATATCTGCTTTATCGTGCGTTTTCATTATTCTTTACCTCCATATTGAACAACGGCGTCTCTGTAAGCTCTTGCGCTTACACTGTAAACGTAGAATTTTTTCACCACGTCGATAAGCTCCGCCTTGTTGTCTTCATGATAATCGTTTTCGCCGTTACCGCTTGCATAAGCGAAATAGCTGATAATATTATACTCGCCGCGAACGTCGGTGCCGCTTATTTCATAACTGAATGTTTCGGTCATTTCGTAAGCGGAAAGATCAAACTGTATATAATTACCGTCCGCATCCGTACCGATAATCATATCCTGAGACGTTAAGGTCCTGTTTCCAACACGGAAGTTGAATCTGTCGGGTTTATACGTGCCGTCAAGGTAGAAGCATATCATGGGTGTTGCTTCGAGGCGGAGTGTGGCGCGTGAAAGTCCTTCCGTCATCTCC
>JBGVKA010000010.1:0-17650 GCA_045129715.1 Eubacteriales bacterium
GATCGTAAGCAAACATAAGTCCGTCATCCTCGGAGCTCGCGCTCGCAAACGCCTCACCGAATTTGCTTATATCGGGGCGAACGTAGTTATACATGGCTATGCTCTTGATCGCGCCCTTGAAATACGTGCTCGAATTGTTTCTGTAGTCAAGGCCTATTCTTTCCATATAAGTGGTGCTGGGAGCAAAGCTCTTGTCCTTAAGCTTGGAGCTTCCCAATATCTCACCGACCTTGTTTCCGTCAATATAAAGGTACGCGTTTCCCGTAGTCGTATCGACAGTTACGGTCATCTTAACGAAGATGGGATTGCCCTCACTGTCGGTCTTCATATAGATACGAAGGTCCGTTGCGGTTCCCGCGTTAGATGCGGATGCGCTTGTATTATCAGGTCCGAAATACAGGGATCCGTTCTTCTGAGACATAAGTCTTAAGCTTCCGTAGTTGTGAAGCTCAATATTGAACTCTGTTCCGCTTCTTCCTGTATCTGCCCAGTTTCCTATGAGGTTATACGCTCTGCCGTCACCCCAAGTTGCAGGATCGATCCAGAACTCCGTCTCAAAGGTATAAGAGCTGAAGGTGGGAAGTGCGTTTTCAAGCTGATAGTAAGTTTCAGAAGAGAAGGTGTAAACGTCATCAACCTTCACTTCTGCCGCCTCTGCGGGAACTGCCGTAAATGCAAATACGCTTGCAATCACGGAAAGCACCATAGCAAAGCACAGCACGAGCTTTTTGCTCTTTAAAATCGTCTTCATAGCGTTTCTCCTTAAAAATTAAATTTATTAAGATATGCTATTGTACTACTGCAAAAACAAGTAAATCAGACAAAAACAAAATCGTTTTCAGACAAAACTTGCGATTTTAAGAAAAAAACACTCTCGGGTGACAAAGCCGAAAGCGTTTTTTTGTTGAAAATATTCAAAAGCGAGTAAGAATTTTGTTCAAAAGAACAAATTTAAAGGCTTAGATCTAGGACCTTGCGATAATGCAGGTGAACGGGCTGAGACAGATAAAGCTTCAGTGCAAGCGCACTTGCCCGCCGTAAGAAGAATCGAGGCGCGTCCTCACTCGCGAACAGCACCGTCACAGTGTACACAGATCCTAAATCAGCCCTTAGATCTTCTGTACTGCAAAGGAGTCATGCCCGTAACGTCAAGAAAGGCACGGTTGAAGCTTCTCTCGCAGGAGAACCCGCATTCAAGCGCAACGTCGATCATTTTAAGATTTCCCTTAAGGATATAAGGCTTCGCTTTATCAACGCGGAGCGAGTTTATAAGCTTCCTGAAATTCATTCCGGGAATAACCGATATACAGTGAGAAACGTAGGTAGGCGTGTAGCCTAACGCCTCGGCTACCGAGACTAAAGAGATATTCTCTGTAAAATGCTTGCTCATATAAAGCATCGTAGCCGAAAGCACATCACCCTTAACGTGCTTTCTCTTATGCGGTACCGACCGAGTGTATTCCTCAAAGACGGAATACGCGATAGCCTTGACCTTTCTGTAGGTCAAAATATCACCGTCGAGAACCACGGGATCGTCGTATTTTGGCGGTAAATGCTCACAAACGTAGTCAAAAAGCGACCTTGTGGGCGTAAAAACGGCTCTTTCACCGATCTCATACGCATCATCGTTAGAGATAAAGGCATCCACGAAATCTCCCGACACTACGCCTATCCATATCTTACAGCTCACGGGGGTTTTAAAGCTATGGATCCGGAATGGCGTTATGACCGCTATATCACCCGCTTTGGCGTGCTCTGCCTTTCCGTCTACGGTTATCTCGACCTCACCCTCCATAACGAGCACTATTTCGGGAAACTGATGGACACGCTCAACGCATTCGTACACTCCGTCGTAGTACATACTTTTGACGGAACTGTTATATCCAAAATTCTGCAATTGAATATACATCCCAAATCCCCCTTTTTTATTTCACGGTAAAACGCCTTGCATAAGTGCAGGTTTTACACACGGGGTGCACCATCCTGCCCGAATCAAAGCCTTTTTTCATCGCGAGAGCACACTCTCCCGAAAGAATATCCGAAAGACTCTCGCTGAAGATATTTCCTAAAGGTATCTTACCCTCAGAATCAAGACAGCAGGGTACTACCGTGCCGTCTGCAAGAACGGCTATCTGTCTTTTGAGCGCGTGGCACCTGCCGATATCCGTCGGCTGAGCCTCGCTTTCCGAGGGCCAGGTGAATATTTCATCAAGCTCAAGGAAGGTCCTGTAAGCAAGCCTATAACCGGAATAACGCTTCGTCCACTCACCCACATAAGCCTCCTTAAGCCTATGCAATATCAAGGCGTTAAGCGTATTCTCACCGTCTCTTGTAAGCGAGTCGAGATTCCAAAGCCTGAATATAACGTTTTTATCGAGTGCGGAAAAGCTCCTTGCAAACTCTATAGCAGAATCAAGATACTCGCCTACCGTGGTATCGATACCGTTTCCCTCGGGGGCGTGTAAGGATATGCTGACTCTGTGCAAGGCGTCTGCGTTCTCAAGAAGAACACCTCCGCGCCTTTTAAGAAGAGTGCCGTTCGTGGTTATTGACGTCTTATAGCCGTACCTTTTAGCCGTCTTGATAAGAGCGTCAAGCTCAGGGTGTAAGAGAGGCTCTCCCATAACGTGAAAATAGAGATTCTCGGTATATCCCGAAAGTCTTTGGCAAACGGTCTCGAACTCCTCCTTATTCATCTGCTTAGGTGCTCGCTTCGTTCCCGAACAGAAGGAGCATTTCATATTGCATATATTACCTATCTCAACGTAAATTCTATCAAGCATATTCGCTCCTTTCTGCTTTTTTGTAAATTTTAGTTGTCTTTTATTGACGGTAACACTTATTTAATCACCGCGGTTACGTACTGAAACAAAGTCTCGCACCGTTCAAAACACGCTCATAAAAGCGTCGTTTTTTACTTTATTATTTCGGAAAGCTCCTTGATAAGATTTTCCGCGTACACACCGAATCCAAGATCGTTCGGGTGTAGATATTTATCCGCAAAGAAATCTGCAACGGGAGGAACGAGCTTAAGTCCCGAAATTACGCGGAAGCCGCGCTTCTCTGCCTCGTCCTCGACCATCTTGCGCTTCTTCTCAAAGTCCTCACCCATAACGGCACCCGTATCCCTCGCTCTCCATATTGGCGAGAGAACGATAACGTTTTTATCTCCGTAATGCTCCTTAACGAGATCAAGATAACCAACCGTCTTTTCCGTCATAGTCGCGTAATCGAATTTACACGCATCGTTCGTTCCGTAAGCGAGTATTACCGTGTCGGGCTCAAAGTCGATCTTATCAAAGCTCTCGGGCATATAGTACGCGCCTCCGATACCGTTGATGACCGCATCGGCATCAAAATAGCGAACGGTACGCCAAGCGTACGAAAGCGAGTCGTATTTCGTGTTATGTCCCTGAGTTATTGAGTCACCGATGAAAAGCATTTTCGTTTTATATTCGGGAGCTCTGAGGTATGCACCGTCGTCGAGCTCAACGTACCGAAGCGCACCAACGCTATGGCTCGGGAAAATGAAGCTTACGCGAAGCTCGTCCTTCTCCTTGCCGAGAGGATCGGTGAGCTTTACCGTCTTTTCTATGAAGGCATCCTCGCCCCTCGTATATCTCTCGCGAAGCATCCCGTCAATGAGAAGCTCGAATTTATCGCCGGATGCGGTCTTAAAGGAAAACGTTTTCGAATCGGTGTAGAAATCAAGTCTGATGCCGGTCGTGGTTTCCGCTCTGTAGCCGAGAACGTCACTTCCGTATTTATACCAAGCCGCAACCTGACTCTCGGAGCATTTTGCAAATTTGAAAACGCCGTCTTCCTCGTAAACGTTAACGGCTCCGCGTGTGATGGATTTTATAGCAGTAAGATCAAGCTTCATATTTTTTCTCCCTTTTTCGTGCGCATGCTCCGTGGCCGCGCGTGTTGAAAACAGTTTAACACTTTTTTCGTGCGTAGTCAATACGTTTGAAGAATTTCGCGCATACGCGCGAGAAAATCTCGGCAAGCGGTTTATATTGAGCCTTAAATATACCGCTTGACATAAGGGAAATAAAGTGCTAAAATTATATAGCCTTTAAGGAGGATGGATATGAAATACAAATTGCTTTTAAAATACGTATATACGTTTTACAGCTTCGGCGAGATCCTTGACGAGGGGGTTTTTGACGAGGCTATCGAGGTAGGTGCCCTCGATCAAAGATTCAAGCTTCACGATCAGGAGGACGGAAGCTTCGTGCTCAGCGCATTATCCCGCGACTCACTCGGTGAGCACGTCATCGTGACCTTCCCGAATAAAGACGTTATAATAGTCCGCGAGGGAGAGTCCACGGAGCTTGCATACGACGAATACTACTCCGTTATGGGAGACGATAACCATAACGTTTATATCGGCTCACTAAGTCTGACAAAGGCCTGATATCACGGCAAAAGGAACATAAAAACAAAAGCGAGAAACAACGGAGCTTTCTTCCGTTTTTCTCGCTTTTGCCGTTTTTTTGAAAACTATAGTTTACTTTATTCGGATTTCACCTTTGCCTGAAGCTCTCCGTCAACGACGTCGATCGTTATCTCACTGTCGGGAGAAATATCGTCACCTATTATCTTTTTAGCAACGAGCGTTTCCACCCTTGACTGTATGAATCTCTTAAGAGGTCTTGCTCCGTACGCCGCATCAAACGCGGATTCTATAACGAAATCCTTGGCAACTTCTGTAAGAGAGACCTTAAGTCTCTTATCCGCAAGTCTTCTTCCGAGATCCGCTACGGTGAGGTCTACGATAGCTCTTACGTTCTCCTTGGTAAGAGGCTTGAAGTATATTATCTCGTCGAGTCTGTTAAGAAATTCGGGACGGAAGGAGCGTTTCAAGAGCATATCAACGGCTGCCCTTGCCTCAGAGTTTATCTCACCGTTTTCTATTCCCTCGAGAATGATATCCGAGCCGATATTACTGGTAAAAATAACTATAAGGTTGTTGAAATCGACGACACGGCCCTGGCTATCCGTTATTCTTCCGTCGTCAAGAAGCTGTAAAAGAACGTTGAAAACGTCCGGGTGTGCCTTCTCTATCTCGTCAAAAAGAACCACGGAGTAGGGCTTACGGCGTACCGCCTCGGTAAGCTGACCGCCCTCGTCGTATCCACCGTAGCCGGGAGGAGCTCCTATGTGCCTTGATACACTGTATTTTTCCATATACTCCGACATATCGATGCGGACCATCGCGCCCTCGTTATCGAAAAGAGCCTCCGCAAGAGCCTTTGCAAGCTCGGTCTTACCGACACCCGTCGGACCGAGGAACATAAACGAGCCTATCGGCTTTTTGGGATCGCGGATACCCGCTCTTGAGCGCATGATCGCCTCGGTAACCTTGTTCACACCCTCGTTCTGACCGATGACGCGTCTGTGAAGTATCTCGTCCATATTGAGAAGCTTTTCCCTCTCACCCTCGACAAGCTTTGACACGGGTATACCCGTCCACCTTGAAACGATCTTTGATATCTCGTCCTCTCCGACCGAATCGCGAAGTAAAACGCTCTCGCGCTCAGCCTCTCTTTTTTCAGCCTCAAGAAGCGATCGGCGAAGCTCCGGGAGTCTGCCGTATTTGAGCTCTGCGGCACGGCTGAGATCGTATTTCGACTCGGCTATCTCTATCTCTCTTGATACCTCGTCGATCTCCTCTCGTATTTTCTGCCCCTCGGCGATCGTCTGCTTCTCGCTCTCCCAGCGCATCCTCATAGCATCGAAATCCGCGCGAAGCTCAGAAAGCTCGCGCCTTATATCCGAGAGCCTCTCGCTTGAAAGCTTATCCTTTTCCTTTTTGAGAGCCGCCTCCTCGATCTCAAGCTGCATTATTCTTCTTGATATCTCGTCCATCTCGGTCGGCATAGAATTCATCTCGGTCTTTATGAGGGCACAAGCCTCGTCAACGAGGTCTATTGCCTTATCGGGAAGGAATCTGTCGGATATATATCTATTCGAAAGAGTTGCGGCGGCTATAATTGCCGAGTCGTGTATCTTCACGCCGTGGAAGACCTCGTATCTTTCCTTAAGGCCTCGAAGAATAGCTATAGTATCCTCTACCGTGGGCTCGTCAACTAAAACGGGCTGAAATCTTCTTTCAAGTGCCGCATCCTTCTCAACGTATTTTCTGTATTCGTCAAGAGTAGTTGCGCCGATACAGTGAAGCTCACCTCTTGCAAGCATAGGCTTTAAGAGATTTCCCGCATCCATAGCACCGTCGGTCTTGCCTGCACCTACTATGGTGTGAAGCTCATCGATAAAGAGGATTATATTTCCCTCGGATTCCTTAACCTCGTTCAGCACCGCCTTGAGTCTTTCCTCAAATTCTCCTCTGTATTTCGCGCCCGCAACGAGAGCTCCCATATCGAGCGAGAAAAGCTTTCTGTTTTTGAGGTTATCCGGCACGTCTCCTCTTACGATCCTGTGCGCAAGTCCCTCAGCTATAGCGGTTTTGCCCACGCCGGGCTCACCGATAAGGCAGGGGTTATTCTTCGATTTTCTTGAAAGTATTCTTATAACGTTTCGTATCTCGTCATCCCTTCCTATTACGGGATCGAGCTTTTTTGATCTTGCAAGCTCAACGAGGTCCTGACCGTATTTGGCAAGAACGTCGTAGGTTGCCTCGGGATTATCGTTAGTCACTTTTCTGTTACCTCTTATTTTCTTAAGCTCCGAAAGAGCCTTATCCTCAGTTATACCGTATTTATTAAAAAGATCCTTTACACTTTGCGATGCCTTTTCGGTAAGGGCGAGGAATATATGCTCGACCGAAATATATTCGTCCTGCATTTTTTCCGCGATCCGCTCTGCCTCACTGAGCACCGCATCGCACTCTCGGGTAACGTACACGTTATCAGAGGAATATCCCGCCCCCGAGATCTTAGGCATTGACGATGCTATGCCGCGCGCACCCTCAAGAAGCATCGCGCCGTCGCACCCCATAGCAGAAGCAAGGGATGGTATAAGCCCCTCCGTATCCGAAAGAAGTGCTATTAAAAGATGCACGTCCGAAACCGCAGATGCCGAATATCCGACAGCCTCTTTGTGTGCTCCCTCTATCGCCTCACGGCTTTTATTCGTCAGTCTTTCAACGTTCATATTTTCACCTCCCGGCGTCTTGATTTGTTGCATTATTAGTTTACTGCGTTTTTATGAACGAGCCGTGTTTAAAATATGTATTTTTTGTAAACATTAGCACTCAAGAGAGGTGAGTGCTAATAAATCTGCCTTTCTGATGCACGAAAACGTCGATACGATCGGTTATTTTTTAGCACTCGCGCATCGGTATGAATATAAGTTCTCTTCTTAAGCCAATAGCATCATCAGTGCTTTTCATCGGTAAAAAAATCAAAAAAACTTATTTTTTTCTATTGACTTTTCTCTCCTTTTATAGTATTATAGATAGGTATTTTGAGAATTATTCTCATTTTAAGATAAGCCTTATCAAATAGGCTTTATTTTCGGATAAAAGGACTAATATGAAGTATAACACGGGAAAGAAAAAACAAATCACGGATTTTCTATCCGATAATTCTCACGAGGCGTTTACGCTTGAGGAGATCTCGGAAAGGGTTGCTCCCGACGGTAAAGGCAGGAGCACCGTTTACAGAATAGTTTCCGAGCTCGTTGAGGCGGCACTCGTCAAGCGCATCTCGGACGGAAGAACGAGGCACTGCTCGTATCAATACATCGGGAGCGGTGAATGTAAATCGCACCTGCACCTTAAGTGCCGCGATTGCGGTAAGCTTATACACCTTGATAAAAGCACGTCTGAAAATCTTAGCGCCACGTTGCGCCAAAGCGGTGGATTCACTCTTGAATACGGCTGTATGCTTTTCGGAAAGTGCGACAGATGTGAGGGTGACGAGGACACCGTCAAAAAGAACTGCAAGGGAGGATGCAACGCATGATATCAAATTTCATATCCGCCATTCACGCATCCCACGCAGGACACTCGGGCTTTAGCGAATTTCTTGCAGATAAGCTCGGTGGCTTCGGAAGATTTATCGAGGAGGTCCTCTTCCACGGCATTATTGACACGCTCCCGCTCATCCCCTTCCTCTTCCTCACCTATCTTCTTATGGAGTTTATCGAGCACAGCTCGTCGGAGAAGACGGTAGGATTTCTCAAAAAGGCAGGCCCCTTCGGTCCCGCTCTCGGTGCCGGCGCAGGTCTTATTCCTCAGTGCGGCTTCTCATCTGTAGCTTCGAACCTCTACTGCACGAGAATAATAACCGTCGGAACGCTTATATCCGTCTTTCTTTCAACGTCAGACGAGATGCTCCCTCTTCTCATCAGCAACTCTGAGATAGGCGCGAAAAAGATAATCTTCATCCTTCTTTACAAGCTCACCGCGGCACTCATCGTCGGCTTTGCGGTTGACGGTGTGCTACGCCTTATGAATAAAGAAAAGAAGGAAATAGACATTGACGAGCTTTGCGAAAACGACAATTGCCACTGCGAGCGCGGTATTTTCTACTCCGCTCTTCACCACACGGTAAAGATAACCGTATTTATTTTTGTCTGCACGCTCGTTATCAATACCGCAATTTTCTTCATCGGAAACGATAACCTTGCAAAGATAATGTACGATAAGCCCGTTATCAGCCACGTTATTGCCGCCCTCTTCGGTCTTATTCCGAACTGCTCGGCATCGGTTGCCCTTACGGAATTTTACTCCGCAGGCTTCATAACGCTCGGCACTATGCTTTCAGGCCTCTTTGCAGGCTCCGGTGCAGGACTTCTCGTTCTTTTAAAGGTCAACAAGCACCGTCGCGCTAATCTCTATATCGTTCTGACTCTCGTTCTCAGCGGTATTTTCTTCGGTATTTTGGCTGACGTAATAAATTTTGACGCTCTTATCTGATCCTTGAGGATCTATCAATGAAGGCACGGCTCCGCGCGGTGTCTTCATTTTTATAAAAAAGTGCGATATCTCCGGCGTTTTAAATACCGTCACCAATCGGCAGATAATATCCGCTTTTTAATCACGTTTTACGAATTTTAGGGTATAATAAAAGAGATAAATATTTTTAGAGAGTAATATGGAAAACTACAAAAAGAAAGCTATACGTTTTTTAGTTAATTTAAGCTTAAAGGAAGAAAAGGACCCTCGCATTGTAAAATACGAGGGCGCAAAAACAAAGACGAGCGGAGCCGAGGAAAAATATTTCCCAAGACTTATAGGCGGTGAGGGCGGTAAATACGCCGACGTACTCACTGAGCTTCTTCGCGAGCTTGAGGCCGAGGAGCGTGCCCACGTTCATAATATCGCGATCTGGAAGGATGGCGCGATAGTTTGCGAGGCGAGTGCCGAGGGATACTCAACGAACCTCTTCCACCTCTCGCATTCCATGTCAAAAACCGTCACGGGTATCGCTATAGGTATGCTTTACGATGAGGGTAAGATAGATCTCGATGCGTACGCCGTTGACTTCTTCCCGGAGATAAAGGTGCACGACGAGAGGGCACGGGCTATAACCGTTCGCGATCTTCTTTCTATGAGGAGCGGTGTAAAATTTGCAGAGCTCGGCGCAATAACGACAGGGGAGTGGTCGAGGGCGTTCTTTGAGGGCGAGCTTGAATTCGCACCCGGAGAGCGTTTCAAATATAACAGTATGAACTCGTATATACTCGCGTACATCCTCACGCGTATCACGGGTAACACTCTTACGGAATATCTCAAGAGTCGCCTTTTTCTGCCGCTTGAGATCACGAATTATCTTTGGGAAATGAGTCCCGAGGGTACGGAAAAGGGCGGATTCGGTCTTTACCTTTCCTGCGAGAGCTTCCTCAAAATAGGCGTTATGATGGCATCGGGCGGTTATTTCAACGGAAAGCGTATAATCTCCGAGAAATTTCTTTCCGAGATGCTCACCGCAAGTGCCGATGCAACGAAGGAGAGCGGAGATTTCGACTACGGTCTTCACGTTTGGGTTGGCAAAAACGAGGGCGAATTTCTTCTTAACGGTATGCTCGGTCAAAACGTATGGATATCCGGTACCTCAGGATTCGTGGTTTCGATGAACTGCGGAAACAACGAGCTATTTACCGAGAGTCCTGCTCTCTCTATCGTGAAAAAGCATCTTTGCGGAATATCGCGCCTTGAGAGTGGAAGCAAGCGCAAGATCAAGCTTCTTGAACAGACTTCCAGGACCTTCTTCGATCCAAGAGCGACAGTAAGTACTCTTCCCGAAAAGCGCGGACTCGCCTGCGTCTTCGGTATCAAGCCTCGCCGTCCCTTTGACGCGAGATGGGTCTCACTTCTCGGAGAGTACGCATTCAGAGACAATAACGCATCGATACTCCCGCTCTTTGTAAGAACGGTACAGAATAATTTTACGGGCGGTATGGAAAAAATACGCTTCTCAAGAAGCGGGGAGCGTCTGTTTCTTCACGTTACCGAGGGCGGCGTGGAATACAGACTTGAGCTCGGTATGTACGGTTATGCCGACAGTGTGTTAAAATTTAACACGGAGTCCTACCTTATCCGCTCGCGTTGTGAATTTGACGTTGACGAAAACACGAATCCCGTATACAAAATCGAGCTTATCTTTCCCGAGCTTCCGAACGTGAGGATAATAGAGATATCCCACGCTTCAAACGGTATTCGCATCAAGCTCACAGAAAATCCCAACGATAAGATCGCACAGACCTTCCTCGATACTATCCTTGAGAGCAAGAAGGCGGCGTTTGCCATAGGCTTTATTGAGAGCAAGATGGGAGACGGATTCTTGAAAAGAAAGATACGCGAGACCTTCAATCCCACCCTTAATGCAATAAGCACACGGGTATACGGCTGGGAATCCATAATTCTGAATGACAATCTCAAGCTTGCCGAGGAAAGAGAATCATCCTCAAAATTCATAAATTCACTAATATCAAAATTCCTGAGTGACGACGAAAAACCGAAGGCAGAGGGCGGACTTATGGGATTCTTCTCAAAGGCTATTTCGCTTTTGTTTAAAAATCTCCAGCCCGAGCCCGAGGAGAATGGCGCGAAGGAGGAAAACGTTATCGAGCTTTCCGATGATGTCGTAACCTTCTTCGATAATCAAAATTAAGCCTTGAATTTTCCGCCACAAATCTGATAAAAAAGAGCAGCACAAAGTATAATTTCAAATAAAAGCCATAGATATGAACACAATTGTTTACATCTATGGCTTTTATTCATTTTTATACTTTGTTTTTGGGTTTGGATTTTGGTTTAAATTTTAGAATATCCAAAGCTATTTACAAGAGCGTCTATTCTCTTTCCCGCCTTGCAAAGAGGGCACTCGTGAGACGGATAGCTCGCATAGTCCTGAAGGTCGTTGGGATCAAATACAGAATGAACCTCGTAGCCCATACACTCGGGTACGGTAGCGAAGATGGAAGCAATTCCCGCTACTCTGCCTCCATAATAATTTATCGCTTCAATAGCACTCTTCGCGGTATATCCCGTCGTAACGGATGCCGCAAGGATAAGAACGTTTTTGCCCTGAAGAGCAGAAAGAAGGCTATCGCGGAAAATAATCTGGCTTCCTGCGGTGTGCTCAGGAGTCAAAACGTATATCGTCTGATGCGCGTTTATCGAGACAAAGTTACCACGGGTAAGCTCCTCTGCAAGACAGGTGCCTATAACCTGAGTACCGTCAAGGCAAAGGATGGTATCCACGATCGTCGATTGATTGTAATAGCTTACAAGCTCTGCGGCAACTGCCTGAGCCTCGGAAAGACGCGTCTTCTGAGTAGTCACGTCAATATAGTAATTGATATGGCTGTGGTTGGTCGCAAAATGTCCCTTCGCAACCCTGAGGTAGAGATTTTTTCTCTTCGTGCTGATTTTGTAAGAATTTGCTGTTGGCATAGTCTTTCCTCCTTTTTATAACGTGCAATTAAGCTCGTTTACGTTTATATTTTACACAATTTTTTCCCTCGTGTCAAGAAAAAATAAGTCGAAGAGTTATTTTCCTATTTTACCGTTGAAAAGCAAATGATCTTATGCTATAATTAAATTAACAAAAGATCAAGCCCGTTTACCGCTCTTTTTCTTTTCGGGAGCCGATTCAAGATACAGATTTATCACACTCTCAAGAGTTCTTTCAAGCGCAATTCTCTGCTTGGGTGAGAGCACCGCGCACTTTCTGTAAAGAGATAGCAACGCGACCTCATCGTCGGAAAGCTCGGACGTATCGCGCGTTATCGGCATCGAGAGAAGCTCTCCGACGCTGACCTCAAATCCCTCGGCAAGTCTCGGAAGCATTCTCATAAACGACGAGGAACGCTCGCGGCGCCAATTGTTTACGGTCTTCGAGGGCAAGCCCATCTCACGCTCAAACGCGGCGTCACTCTCAAACTCGCTCTCTATCAGCGCGAGGACCTTTTCTCTCGTTTGCTTTATCGTTTCCGTGTTCATTTCTTTTTGTTTTCCCTCTTGCCCGTGGTTTTATTTCCGCGCTTGACGAATTTTGCATAGTACGGCTCCTTTTTGGGAGCGGCACCGCTATCGGAATTACTCTTCTCTTCCGCACTTATTTCGCTTGCAGAACGCTTCGCCCCGGAGGTCTCCTTCGCGCTCTTCTTTTCGGTATCACGGCTCTTCATCTGTGCCTTGGTCTCCTTCGTGGCGGAGAAGCCGAATTTTCCTATCTTCTCACCGAGCGCGTAGTATTCACCGTGAGCGTATGCCATAAGACCTGCCTTTTCAAGACAGATACGCCCCTTCTCGTCCAGGAGCGACTCGTCTGCGGAAACGTTGACTATATCCGCCATAAAAACGTCGTGCGTGCCGAAGCTGAGTCTTTCAAAAACGCGGCACTCAAGCGCAAGAGGACTCTCGGCTATAGTGGGTGCCGAAACGACCTTACTCTTAGCCTTAGCCAAGGAAAGCTTTTCAAATTTATCTACCTTTGCTCCCGTATAAATGCCCGAATAATCGGTGGCGTATGCAAGAGCCTCGGTGGTAAGATTTATTACGAACTCTCCCTTTTCAAGAAGCATTTTATGTGAGTGCCTCGACGGTCTTACAGACACGTACGCTCTCGGGGGCTCGCTTGAAAGGATTCCCGTCCACGCAACCGTTATTATATTTGCATTCTCCATATCCCCTACGCTCACCATTACAGCAGGCAAGGGAGAGAGCAGCGTTCCGGGATTAAGATCTCTTCTTTTCACTCGTATTATCTCCTTTATATCAAGTAATAAGCATTTTATTATTTACTACATTGTAGCACAAATTACGAAAAAAGTAAATAGCTTTTTCAAAAAACCAAGCGTTACACTTTCTTTTAGGGTTTCAATAAACATAAAAATACAAAGCTGTAAAAACAGCAAAAAGGAGGCTCAAAATATGAAAAAACAAACATCACGGTACCGTTTTGCGCTAATTACTGTAATTTTTCTTCTCTTAGCTTCGCTTCTCGTGTCATGTGCGAAGGCATACGATAACGCCGCAGGCTCCCCTTCGTTAGGATACGACAAATCCACGTCGGATTACGAATCCTCGTCAAACGGCAGCGGTATCGGTAACGTTCCAAACGGCACTCCCGACGATCCGGATGCTAAGATCATCAAAACCGCAAACGCAAGCCTTACGACTCTCGAATACGATACGTTTATCGAATCTCTTTACGCAAAGGTAACCGAGCTTTCGGGGTATACCGACAGCGATAGCTTTGGAGGCAGTGCTCCTTCAAGATATGCAAACGTGACCGCGCGCGTTCCATCCGATAAGCTTGACGAGTTTAAATCCTTCTTATCCGGCAACGCCACTCTTACGTATTACAGCGCAAAGAAGGAGGACGTTACCGTCAGATACGCAACCCTTAGCGCAGAGCTTGATGCCCTAAGCGAAAAGAAAGCGGCTATCTCCGCCCTGCTCGCTCAGGCCACCTCCCTCAGTGAGATACAATCTCTCACCACCGCCGTATACGATACGGATAGAGAGATAAACAAGATCCGCGCAGAGCTTGAGTCCTACGACGGCAAGATCGCATACTCCACGGTTTATATCTCGATAAGAGAGATCAAGGAATACGTTGCTCCCACGGTCGAGGAAAAGGGTGTCTTCAAGAGAATTGGTGAAGGCTTTACCAAAAACCTCAGCGGAGCGTGGACCTTCATCGTCGATCTCTTCGTCTGGCTCATAAGTGCTATCCCTTATCTCGTTCTCGTCGGAGCCGCAGTGACCGGCTTGGTATTCATCCTCATTAAAGTACGAAGGATCGAGATGGCTCGCTACAACCCCTCCGAGAAAAAAGCGAAATCCAAAAGATTCTTCGGGAAAAAAAGATGCCCCGAGGAGTCCTCAAAAGAAAACGCAGATACCGAAAGCATTTCAAAAGAAGATACGGAATCCGCGGAAGCAAAAAACGACGAGGATAAAGCCGAGTAAAAGCGAGAGCAAAAGACTTAAAAAGCATCGACCTCACCGACTAAGATCTCGCTTTAAGTCTTGATTTAAGTCTTGAAAATAAAACTAAAAACGGCAGGATCTTCCCACCGTGATATCTTCGGATAAAAGATTTTTTGAAGTCCTTTATCGGTCGTATCACCGGGAACGCCTGCCGTTTTTTATTTGTTTTTTCGTGAGAGCCCTTCGTTAAGGTGCCCCCGGAAAGCTTTTTAAAGTCCTTCCTCCTCACGCAAAAGTCCGTGTATTATACGCTCTGCTTCGGCGTACGTCGTTGCCGAGTTGATGCCTGCTCTCAAATGAGCCGAGCCACAAAATCCCTTGAAATAAAGTGCTATCTTTTTTCTCGCCTCGGGAATCGCAAACGCCTCACCCTTATCCTCTACCGCGACCTTGAGCTCAAAGAGTGCCGCCTCGACCTTTTCGCGAAGAGTCGGCGGTGTGTACGCCTCACCCTCAAGTGCCGCCCTTATTTCTTCAAAGATAAACGGGTTGCCTACCGCACCTCTGCCTACCATAATTCCATCGGCACCCGTATCGTTGATCATAGCTATAGCAGATGCCGAATCCACTATATCACCATTCGCAATTACGGGAATTTGCACACAATTCTTTACATTTTTAATAATTTCGCGGTCTGCCGTGCCACCGTAAAGCTGAGATCTCGTTCTTCCGTGAACGGCAATAAGCTTCGCTCCCGCGCTCTCTGCCGCAAGTGCGCACTCGACCGCATTTATGCTTGATAAGTCCACTCCTGCGCGTATCTTAACGCTCACCGGAACGTCCACCGCTCTCGATACGCTATAAACTATTTTGTAGATAAGCTCGGGATCCTTCATCAGTGCACTTCCCTCGCCGTTTGAAAATATCTTATTTACGGGGCATCCCATATTGATATCTATCACCGCAGGCTTAACGCCACCGTGAGCCTCTGCCGAGTCGTAGAGAATTCTCGCGCCCTCCGCCATAATATCAGGCTCGGAGCCGAATATCTGAAGTCCCACTTTTCCCTCGTCAGACCGCACCCGTGCTAAATTAAACGTCTTTTTGTCACCGAAAACGACCGCCTTCGCGCTCACCATTTCACTGACCGTGTACTCGGCTCCCTTCACGTGGCAGGCGAGTCTCATTGCTCTGTCCGTATAGCCCGCCATCGGGGCAAGCACAAGACCGTGCTTTAATTCTAAATCACCTAATTTTATCAAATTACATCCTTGCTGCGCTAAAGATTGCTTAGCTACGCTTTTTCCGACACGGCTCCTTTATGAGCTTCGTCGAATTTTCTGAGCTTCTTAAATGCGCTTATCGAAATTATAGCAAATGCGATCGCCGCTATCGTCCACGATATCGGATACGAAACGTAAAGACCGAAGCGAGTGTTGAGCTTCTCCACCTGGAAGAATACGCAATAGATCCATACGATCCTCACCACGCAAATGCTCACGAGGCTCGTTATCATAGGAATGAAGGAATAACCCATTCCGCGAAGGAATCCACTTTGAATATCCATAATTCCGCAAATGAAATAGGTCGAAAGAAGCAAAGTCGTTATTTCAACGACCGCCGCCATAATTTCAACGTACTCGGGGTTCGAGGCATCAAGATAAAGGGATGCTAGTTGAGGTGCGAATATACGCGCCACCTGACCTGCACCTATACCGAAAATACTTACCCAAATGAACGTATAGCGATATACTCTTCTTATTCTTTCCGTCCTTCCCGCGCCCCAGTTCTGACCTGTGAAGGTCATTGACGCCTGCGAGAAGCTATTCATCGTCGTATAAGCAAGAGCGTCAATATTGCTCGCTATCGTATTTGCAGAAACGGTAGCCGTCGGGAAGGTGTTGATCGCGCTCGTTATGATCATATTTGATATACTGAACATCGAGGACTGTATTCCCGAGGGAACTCCGTAACGCATAACGCGAGACAAAAGTCTCTTATCGTAGCAGAGCTTTTTAAGAGAGATCGCGTAGCTCTCACCTCTTTGGCGGGAGAGATAGTAAATAACGGCAACCGCAGACAAATACTGCGAAATTATCGTTGCCAAGGCAACACCGTCAACCGTCATACCGCAAAATACGACGAAGACGATATTGAGAACGACGTTGACGATTCCCGAAGTTCCGAGGATCGCGAGAGGTACCTTCGAATTTCCTACCGCTCTGCAAACGGATGCGCCAAAGTTATATACCGCACTCGCAGGTATACCGAGACAGATTATTCGCATATAGAGAACCGCTCTTGAAAGCACCTCGGGCTTTGTTCCCATAAGGGTGAGTATCGGCTTAGATATGAGAATACCTACGCCCGAAAGAACGATTCCCGCGAGGAAGGAAAACACGAGCATCGTATGTACGGTTCTCTCAAGCAGTCTTTTTTCATCCGCACCGTAAAGCTGAGCAACGACGATACCCGTGCCTGCGGCTACTCCGAGCAAAAGGTTTATTATTAAGTTGTTGAAGCTCGACGTACAGCCAACGGCGGCAAGGGCGAGCGGATCTCCCGAAAAACGCCCTACTATCACATTGTCTGCCATATTGTAGAATATCTGCAAAAGTCCCGTAAGCATTACGGGAACCGAGAAGAACAGAATTCTGAAGAACAAGGGGCCTTCCGTGAAATTCTTTTTGATCTTAAATTTCGTATTCATAATACACCTCGGCAAAGCTCGGTATTTATTCTATTTTTATCAACTTTTTTGCCAATTAATTTATACCACGCTTTTCACCGTTTGTCAATCTTTTTCCCGATTTTCTCAAAAGTTTTTTATTTTATAAAAAAGCGTCGAAAAGCGCGTCAACGCCTATCGTACAAAGATAAAGAAAACGTGTGCTGTATCCATTTCTCCGCCACAGGCAAAGCACTCCTATAGCAGATCTTTCTTTTCTGCCATAGGAGTGCTTTTAGTTATTCCGAAGGAAGAGACGGAGGATCGCATTGGAAAAGCGCATTTTTATTTTCATAAATCACGCTTTATTTTTTAAGCATCAACCGTCTCTTCGATTTGTTTTTGCTATAAAATGCAAAGTTTTATTTACCGATTACCATATTTCTGTAAGCTTTTGCGCTTGCGGAATATTTCATAAGTGCCTCAACTATTACAACGAGGTTTGCGTCGTTTTCGCCGTTTGCATACTCGCAGTAGGAGTAGAGGTTATAAGCATCGGCTGCATCGGTTCCCTTTACGGTGAAGGTCACGTCGTCAAGCATCATATACGCGTACATTACGATCTC
>JBGVKA010000011.1:0-3246 GCA_045129715.1 Eubacteriales bacterium
GCTTCTCGACTCTTGAGAAAAACAGAGTGAGTACGTAGAATATTGCGTACGCTCCGGCTATGATCGCGGTTAAGAGGTAGAAGCTTGAGAAGGCCTTTGATTTTGCAAAATGGGCGACGAGGGCGGCTGTTGCGGCCGCGGGGGAGAGAGTGAGCACGGTAAGTCTGGCAAACGTAAGCAGCCTGATGCCGTTTCCGTAGATTTTCATTCTCATTTTGCTAAGCTCTGACAAGCAGATTGCCGCCATAGAGAGCTGGATGAGTATTTTTTGCGGGTTATTCATCTCGACGGAAATGTCGAAATAGAGCAGGGCGACTGTGCAAAGCGTAAGCAGTACCGTTGCATAGCCGCTGATAAGATTCAACGAATCCTTATTCTTGCTTTTTGACCATATTGCAGGATTTGTGAGAAACGATATCAGCGCGGAGGCGAAAAAGATTGATTTCAACACCAAAACCGCGGTTGCTCCTGCGGAGTATTTTGCTTGCGGTATTGCGCTTGTAGCGAGCAGGGCGCAAATTACCGTTAAAATATGCAAAACGAGCGATGCGGGTGCCAAGATATTGCTGTTATAGCTTATAATATTATCTTTTTTTGCGGAAAACGCACACAGCGCCGCCGATATGATGCTTCCTGCCATTATTACATACAGCGCGATAGTGGCGGGAGATTTTATCAGATATCCTGTTTCTGCGTTATATCCCAGCATAAACGCCGGAATTGAAGCCATGACGGATATGGCAAGCAATATCGGTGGGATAATTCTTCGTTGATTGTTAGCCATTGATTTTTCCTTTGAAAATTATACTATACATAATTATTATACAACAAATTTGAACGAATTGCAATAGAAAATCGGATTTTTGTTCTTGATTTTACAGATTGTTGTTCGTTTTTGTGAAAAAACGCTCTCTTGCTTTTTAGTGTGATGCTATGAGAAAATACGCCGCGTATATTATATATATAATAAAAAGGAAGGAAACTGTCGCGCCCTTGAATGTGAAGGATCCTCTTGGGCGAGGGGATTATCACGGATCGACGCCACTATTGTATATGTTGCACAAAATATACCCTGTAAAAATCGTGATTTTCTACATAAAAATATTTTAACACTTGTTGACAAATGCGAAAAAATAGTGTATAATAGTGGAGCTTGATATGCGATGAAGCGAGAGGTTGCTCTTGAAGGGACGCCTTTAAGAGGTAATTTTCGTGGAGTATGTCCGTATGAACGGGCGACGTAGTCTTTCATACACACACTAAGCAACATGCGGCATAGTGGTGCTTCGGTGTTATCTGAATCCCCTGGTTTAATTGGAGTTTGTCTGTCAGATGCTGATGCAGGCGAAGTCCGTATTTTAATGTAAGGTACAGGAAACACACGGCACGGTGTACGAAGGAAACGCCCACCTTACAACGCTTTTGCAAATATGCACGCAAAAGTGAAATCTTGAAAAGGAGGCAAATTACAATGGCAGTTAATGAAAAAATCAGAGTTCGTCTTAAGAGCTACGATCACACTCTCATCGATACCGCTGCAGAGAAGGTTGTATCCCTTGCTAAGGCAAACGGCTCCGAGGTTTCGGGTCCTATCCCGCTTCCCACTGAAAGAGAGATCGTTACGATCCTTCGTGCAGTGCACAAGTACAAGGACGCTCGTGAGCAGTTCGAGATGAGAACTCACAAGAGACTTATCGACATCATAAAGCCCAATCAGAAGACGATTGAAGCTCTTATGAACGTTGAGCTCCCTGCAGGCGTTGAGATCGAGGTTAAGATCTGATTCCTACATTTTAATTAATTATCAAGCAATGCGAGCTCCACTCGCAAAACAAGGACAACAGCCGACGGCGGTGAGCCGTGACGGTAACCTTGTAAGTCACGTTGGACGGACGAGATCCTATCCAACCAATAATTTACAGGAGGAAAAAACAAATGAAAAAGGGTATTATCGGTAAGAAAATCGGTATGACTCAGATCTTCGATGAGAAGGGTAACGCAATCCCTGTAACAGTCATCGAAGCAGGTCCCTGTGTAGTAGCACAGAAAAAGACCATCGAGAACGACGGTTATGACGCCGTTCAGCTTGGTTTCGTAGATGCTAAGGAAAAGCACCTCACCAAGGCTGAGAAAGGTCATTTCAACAAGGCAGGCGTTTCGCTTAAGAGACACCTCAAGGAATTCCGTCTTGACGATTGCACACAGTACAACGTAGGTGACGTTATAACAGCCGATACCTTCGCAGCAGGCGAAAAGGTCGACATCACAGGTTTAACAAAGGGCCGCGGTTATACAGGTTGCGTTAAGAGATGGGGTCATCACATTCTCCGTATGACACACGGTACAGGACCTATTCACCGTCAGCCCGGTTCTATGGGTACAATCGACCCTGCACACATCTTCAAGAACAAGAAGATGCCTGGTCAGTACGGTAACGAACAGGTTACAATTTTGAACCTTAAGGTTGTAAAGATCGACAGCGAAAAGAACCTCATCGCAGTTAAGGGCGCTATCCCCGGTGCGAAGAACGGTATCATATTCGTTCGCGATTCTATTAAAGCATAATGGAAGGAGGAATTGAATAATGGCTACAGTTAAAGTTTACAATATGGCCGGCGCAGAAGTTGGCACTATGGAACTCTCCAACGTTCTTTTTGGAGCAGAAAAGGTTAATGAAGCAGTCCTCCACGCAGCGGTTAGAGCATACTTGCTCAACCAGAGACAGGGTACACAGTCCACTCTTACTCGTTCCGAGGTATCCGGTGGCGGTAAGAAGCCCTGGAGACAGAAGGGTACAGGTAGAGCTCGTCAGGGTTCAACTCGTTCTCCTCAGTGGACACACGGTGGTATCGCTCTCGGTCCTAAGCCCAGAAGCTACCGCACAGGTATGAACAAGAAGACAAAGAAGCTTGCTCTTATCTCCGCTCTTACAGATAAGGTAAACAACGGTAAGCTCATCGTTGTTGACGACATCAAGCTCGACACATACGCAACAAAGGTTATGGTTGCTATGTTCAAGGCACTCAACGTAACAAAGAAGCCCCTCGTTGTTCTTCCTACAGTTGACAACTTCGTAGTTAAGAGCTGCGCTAACATTCCTGGCGCAAAGACATGCCTCTACAACACAATCAACGTTTACGACATTATCAATGCAGACACAATGGTTGTTACCGTAGCAGCAGTAAAGATGCTTGAGGAGGTATATGCATAATGAGAATGCTCGAAGATGTAATCATTAAGCCCATT
>JBGVKA010000012.1:0-4371 GCA_045129715.1 Eubacteriales bacterium
AGGTAAGCTGGGCTTATCCTACCGACAGAAACGGAAACCTTGACAACGACAACAAGCACTCCTACCCCGCAGTAGGTACCTTCAATAAGGAATCCGCTAAGGCTGCGATCCTTGACTATATGAGTCAGATCAACGTAAAGGAGGGCGACTCCAGACTTAAGCTCAACTTCGTTATCGCAGGCTCTAACCTCACCGACCACCCGACCTACCTCACCTTCCAGCTCGCTGCAGACCTTCTTAACGAGTGCGGATGGGATATCCAGGTTATAGCAGACTCTCAGGCTCTTACCAAGCTTTCCACCGGTTCTCTTGCCGTTTGGGCAGCTGCTTGGGGCTCGAGCGTTGACCCTGATATGTATCAGGTTTACCACAAGAACTCCACCGCCTCCAGCGTTCTTGCTTGGGGCTACCGTGAGATCCTCGCTAACAGCGACGGAAACTACGACAAGGAGAACGACATCCTCAACGACCTCAGCGAAAAGATCGAGCTCGCTCGTGAAACTGACGACAAGGAAGTGCGTAAGGAGCTTTACAAGGAAGCTATGCAGTTTATCCTTGACCTTGCAGTCGAGCTTCCCGTTTACCAGAGAAGCGTACTTTACGCATACAACTCCAACGTTATCGATCCCTCATCTCTTCCCCAGAACATCAACGCTTACACGAGCCCCCTTGAGAAGCTTTGGGAAGTTAAATTTGCTAACTGATCTAATTGATCAAAAAGAGGTAAGCAATGTTAAAGTATATAATTAAAAGACTATTGCTTGCTGTATTGATACTTCTTGGTGTTTCACTCATCATTTACATTCTCGTTCGTATGATGCCGACCGACTATATCTCTCAGAAGATAGCGGCGGTATCTACGAGCGGTAACCAGCTTGGTCCGGAAGCCATTGAGGCAATGAAGGCCCAATACGGTTTAAGTGACAGCAGCTTTATCGGAATCCTTAAGGGTTACGGTAACTGGCTGCTCGACCTTGTAAGCTTTGATTTCGGTGACAGCTTCGTTTATTCGCAGCCCGTTGTTACCGTTATCAAGGACAACATGGGTGTTTCCTTCGCAGTAGCATTTATAGCAACGATATTTGAATTTTTGATAGCAATTCCTCTCGGAATTACGGCGGCAACTCATCAGTATTCGATCACCGACTACGTAGTTACCATCTTCGTAATGATAGGAATCTCGCTCCCCTCCTTCTTCTTCGGTCAGATACTTATCAGTATCTTTGCAATGAAGCTCGGATGGTTCCCATCTGGAGGTCTCGTAGACGCAACCGTCAGCGGTCTTTCCTTCGCAGGAAGAATGCTCGACTATATGCACCATCTCTTCATCCCCATACTGACTATCGTTATACTCAGTATCGGTGGCCGTATGCGTATGACCAGAACGAATATGCTCGAGGTTATGAACTCCGACTATATCCGTACCGCTCGCGCAAAGGGCCTTAAGGAGAAAAAGGTAGTTTACAAGCACGCATTCAGAAATACTCTTATTCCCCTCGTTACCGGTCTTGCGGGACTTCTTCCCGGACTCTTCTCGGGTGCGATTATCACAGAGCAGGTATTCGCCCTCCCCGGAATTGGTAACAAGGCATTGCAGGCAATGCAGCAGGGTGACATTCCCTTCATCATGGGTTACAATATGTTCTTGGCTCTCCTCAGCGTTATCGGCGTTCTTCTTGCCGACCTTATGTACGCTGTGGTTGACCCCAGAGTTAAGCTTGCGTAAAGGAGGAAGTTATGGATTCAGTTAATAACAACGAAGTCGTTATCGAAAACGAAGCCGTTATCGAAAACGATGTTAACGATACCGAAGAAAGCTTCACCCGTCAGGCAGACGACTCTATGGAGAGAAATCTCAAGCTCATGTCTCCTATGCAGATGGTTATGCGCCGCTTCTTCCGTTCTAAGCTCAGTGTTATCGGTCTTATTATGATCGTTTCTCTCTTTCTCTTCTGCTGGGTTGGACCCCTCGTCTACACCAAGTGGGAAGCGAGCCAGATCGACGAAACCGTTACTACGGTATACGCTAAGTCCGAGATCGAATACACCGATGCAAACGGTGAGGTCGTAACCTTCTATCAGATCATCGAGACCGATTCGAGAATCAACGTTCTCGCGGAGCCCGATGCTAAAACTCACATTCTCGGTACGGATGAGACCGGACGCGATATCCTTGCTCGTATTATGTACGGCGGACGCGTTTCGCTTACCATAAGCTTCCTCGCCGTATTCGTAGTTACCATCCTCGGCGTTATTATGGGAGGTATCGCGGGTTACTTCGGCGGCGCGATCGACAATATCATCATGCGTATATGTGATATTTTGATGTGTCTTCCCGGCTTCCCCATCCTTCTTATCGTAGGTACACTTCTCGACGCTATGGGTGTAAATCTTCAGTATAAGATATACTTCCTTATGGGATTCTTGACGATTATCTCCTGGTCGGGTACCGCTCGTCTCGTCCGCGGACAGATCCTCTCTCTCAGAGAGCAGGAATATATGGTTGCGGCAGAGGCTATGGGTTACTCCACAAAGAGAAAGATCTTCAAGCATCTCGTTCCCAACGTTATGCCCCAGCTTATCGTTTCTATGACGCTCAGCCTTGGTAGTATGATCCTTTACGAGTCCTCTCTTTCCTACCTCGGTCTCGGTGCTCCCGACGAATACGCTGCATGGGGTACTATGATCAATGCGGCAAGTAAGCCCGACATTCTTCAAAACTACTTCAACATTTGGGGTCCTCCCGGTATTTGTATCGTTATTGCCGTTCTTGGCTTTAACTTTATCGGTGACGGCTTGCGCGATGCGCTTGACCCCAAGATGAGAAAGTAAGGAGGTGCAGGATGAGTAATTCGGAAAACAAAGCAAAAGAAACTGAAGTAAAGAAGGACAAATCCAAGGGCGCAGATAAAAAGACCTCGAGCGCCAGCTACCTCACTAACAAAGAAATTCGCGAGATCGCAAGGTCTAACAAAAAGGTTATGATGGCGCTTGAAAAGAAAAAGCACAGAAAGGCGCCCGAAAGCGAATTCCTCACAGAAATGAAAAATCCCGAAAACATCCTCGAGATCGAGGACCTTCACACCTTCTTCTTCACCGATCAAGGTGTCGTTAAGGCTGTTAACGGCGTTTCCTTCGAGATTCCCCAGAACGCTACCGTTGGTATCGTTGGTGAGTCCGGATGCGGAAAATCCGTTACGAGTATGTCGGTAATGCGTCTGTTGCAGGGCCCTACCGGTCAGATCTATTCGGGAAATATACGCTTCAAGTCCTGCGACTTCAAGCGTGATGAAAAGGGCGATCCCATTCCCGTTTACGAAACCGATGAGAACGGAAACGTTGTTTACGAGGACGTTCTTACCCGCAAGGGCACGGTTAAGGTAGACAAGAACGGAAGCCCCGTCAAAAAGCCCGTTCAGAAGGTTAACTCCTCGGGCGTTTACGAATACGAGATGGAGGAAAAGGTCTTCGATATCGCAGAAATGCCTATCCACGAGATCCACAGGATCCGCGGAAGACAGATCTCCATGATATTCCAGGAGCCCATGACCTCTCTTAACCCTGTATTCACCATCGGTAATCAGCTTGACGAGGTTATCTTCATACATAACCCCGGAGCTACCAAGAAAATGGCTAAGGAACGCTCGCTTGAAATGCTCAGACTCGTTGGTATAGCGGCTCCCGAGCGCGTTTATAACTCGTATCCTCACGAGCTTTCCGGAGGTATGCGTCAGAGAGTTATGATCTCCATGGCTCTTGCTTGCGACCCCAGACTTATAATCGCGGACGAGCCCACCACCGCTCTTGACGTTACCATTCAGGCACAGATCCTCGATCTTCTTCGTGATCTTAAGGACAGAATCAACGGCTCGATAATGCTTATCACCCACGACCTCGGCGTTATTGCTGAGATGGCAGACTACGTCGTAGTAATGTACGCGGGAAGAATTATTGAGAGAGGTACCGTAAGAGAGATCTTCCACAATCCCCTTCACCCCTATACGATAGGTCTTCAGAAATCAAAGCCTACTATGAAGTCGGATTCGGATACTCTTTACAATATTCCCGGTAACGTTCCCAACCCCATCAATATGCCTTCGCACTGCTTCTTCAAGGACAGATGCGACAAGTGCACCGCAGCTTGCTCGGGCGAGTATCCCTGCATGATCCAGGTAAGCCCCACTCACTACGTTGCGTGCCACCTTTATCAAGACGAAAAGAAGGGAGAATAATTTATTATGACTAACACTGTAAATAACAAAAAAACTCCCTATCTTGTTACTTGGAAGCAAATTTTACTTTGCATTTTCACTCTCGGTATTTGGAACTTCACTTGGACGAACAGAATCATGTTCTTCATAAACAAGCTCA
>JBGVKA010000013.1:0-2206 GCA_045129715.1 Eubacteriales bacterium
CCAAAAGCCTCTGAGCCGCGTTGTTTCTCGAGTCCCGCGTCTCTGCACCCATTATTACGGCAATTAGCTGCATACCGTCTCTTTTTGCGGTCGCGCTTACGCAATATCCCGCTTTGTCCGTAGAGCCGGTTTTAAGACCGTTACATCCGTCGTAAAATCTTACGAGACGGTTAGTGTTAGTGAGCGTGAATTCACCGTTTCGTATCGTGTCCTGCCAAAGTGAGCTGTATTTTAAAATGACGTCGTGCTTTATAAGCTCTCTTGACATAATTGCGATATCGAGAGACGAGGTCACATGGTTTTCGGTGGTATCGTCAAGACCTGTAACGTTTTCAAAATTGGTGCTCGTCATACCAAGCTCGCGTGCACGCTCGTTCATTCTCGTAACGAATGCGCTCTCGCTTCCCGAAACGAGCTCTGCGAGAGCAACTGCGGCGTCGTTTGCGCTTGCAATAACGGCACACTTTATAAGCTCCTCGACGCTGATGGACTCTCCCTCCTCGAGAAACACCTGGCTGCCGCCCATAGAAGCGGCAAATGAGGATATCTTCACAGTATCTGTAAGCGTGAAGGAATTTGCATCGAGTGCCTCTGCGGCAAGAAGAAGCGTCATGATCTTTGTGACAGATGCGGGCGAATATGCATCCCTTTCGTTCTTCGAATAGATCACCTCTCCCGTCTCCGCTTCCATAAGTACTGCCGATCTGAGCTTTGTATCACCGAGAATGTCGGTAGTTTCTGCCTTGTTATTAGTCTCGTTTTTAGCAAAAACACTAAAAGAAGATAATAAAAATACGGATATAATCACGACGAGTAAAATTAATCGTTTCATTAAAAGCCACCCCTTGTTATACGTTTCGTTCCATACATTTTATTTTTCTGTATTCTCTAATATTACGGATAAAAAGCGAATTTTAAAAAAACTTGAACTTTTTGAAAAAGGAGTTGTATTTATTCTTTTTTTATGGTATTATATATACGTAATTTTAACGTATGGAGCATTTCTGTGGATAAAAATAATAAAAAAACAAAACGCTTCCGAATCTTTGATTTAGAAAAGGAAGGCAAGGGCATAAGCAAAAACAGAGCCGAGCTTGCTCCGGGATTAAAGAAGTTTTTCTTATCCTATTTCGCGAATTTCAATAAGCTCGTCTCCGTAAATATTTTTATAGTGCTCGGCAATTTTCCTCTTATATTTTTAATAATAAACCTTTCGGGATATTTTAAGGCACCGTACTCCGTTCCCTTCTCGGATCTGTTCCAGAATTTAAGCGGAATCATGTCTGCTGACGGTACGGTAAATCCCTTTGAAATGTCTATGTATGCCGTCGAGGGTATTCAGTCGAGCGAGCTCGCAAATACCACCGTCAACTATGTTTTTTACGGTCTTGGAGCATTAACTCTTATAACGTTCGGTCTTGTGAACGTCGGAACCGCTTATATTATTCGTAATATGGTCAAGGGTGAGCCCGTATTTGCCTGGCACGATTTCTGGTACTCGGTTAAGCGCAATTACAAGCAAGCTATTCCCTTCGGTGCTATTGATGCAGGCATTATAGCCGTATTGTCGTGGAACCTCTACAGCCTTATATCCTATACGTCGCGCTTCCTTATGTCGATGATGTTCTGGAGCAACGTTGTTCTTTTCGTTCTGTATTTCTTTATGCGTTACTATATGTACGTTCAGATGGTAACCTTCAAGCTTTCGGTCTTCAAAATGATCAAGAACTCGTTTATAATGGCACTTTTAGGCTTTAAGAGAAATATATTTGCGCTGTTTGGTATCCTGCTTGGTATTTTCCTTGAGCTCTTGCTCCTGCTCGGTACGGGAGGAATCCTCGTTCCCTTTGCCGTTGCGGCACCTCTTGCCGTTCTGTTCTCTATGTTTGCTTATATGAAGGTATATGCGGCATATCCTAAAATAAAGGAGTTTATGATAGATCCTTACCTTGACGAGCACCCCGAAGAAAGACCTGCACCTCCGGAGGAGGAAGCAGTTATGAAGGATGACGTTACCGAAAAGGAACGCCTTGAAGCTATCAAAAAAAGAAACGGTATCGTTTAAAATGATATTAAGAGCGAAGCTCCCAAATGGAGTGAACCCAAGGCAATAGACACGAAATAAAAAGACATTTCATAGAATAGCTTTGGTTTGCTCTTAAAAGCTCATTATTTCTTGAAACTGACATCGTTTTTCATACGGTGT
>JBGVKA010000014.1:0-4469 GCA_045129715.1 Eubacteriales bacterium
GGGGAATGCAAAGGTTCCCGACGAGGACAAATGGAAAAACAACGTCAGTGGCGGAATGAACCGACTCTACTACATAAAAGGCGGTGAGGGCGGATATTATCTTCGCGGAAGAAAGCACAAATTCAAAAAGGATCACCTCTACCTTCTTCCTGCGTACGACGATATTCCCACCTGGTCATCGTACGAAACCGAGGATAGCAGACTTGATCACGTCTTCGTAAACTTTGAGCTCATCCCCCCGATATTGACCAAGGACGTTATTGAGCTTGATCCGAAAGAGCATCCTCTCGTGAGCTCCGTATTTGATACGCTCTGCGGATTTATAAACGCGTTCCAGCATAGCTTGAACGGTATGAAAAACGACGAGCTCAGATATCTTAAATCCTGCGTTGTTTTTATCGTCAACAAGATAATCGAATCTGCAGGCGCAAAAACTCTCGACGATCAGATCTTGATAAGTGCTCTTTCTGAAATGCATAAAAGCATCGAGGCGGATCTTTCGATACGCGAGATCGCAGAGAAATCTTTTATGTCGTACTACGGATTTATCCGCCGTTTCAAGAACGCACTCGGTATGACGCCTTATACCTATCTGAAGCAATTAAGGATACGCACCGCGACCGCACTTCGCAACGAGGGTGCAACGCTTGAGGAGGCGGCGGAAAAATGCGGCTACTCGGATGCAACCGCACTTCTGCACGCAATATCAAACGAAAAAAGATTGCCCGATATGAAATAAAAAACCGGCAGATCGCAAATATAAAGCTGAAATCTATAAGCTTTGTCGTTTTTATTGACAAAGCTATCGAAATCCCTTAAAATAGAAATAGAACACCTATTAGGAGGTAACTTATGAAGCGAATCTTATCACTTTTAATATGCTTATGCCTGATCTTTAACGTTGTTCTTTTAACCGCGTGCAACGGTGCACGAACTGTTGAGTGTAACTGCAAATGTAACGAAAACGGCGGCACGAACGGTAACGG
This sequence comes from Eubacteriales bacterium, assembly GCA_045129715.1. Lineage (GTDB taxonomy): Bacteria > Bacillota > Clostridia > Oscillospirales > CAG-272 > UBA1740. Next base: position 987 of record JBGVKA010000014.1, read on the forward strand.
TGAAGGAAACGGCTCGCAAAACGGCTCAAATCAGAACGGTAACACTGACGGTAACGGCTCGGGCAACGGCGGCGTGATCGAAGGACCGCTTGTAGATATAAAACCTGACGGTTTCGAATCTGATCAAAGCACCAAGCTTGATGGCATAAACGATCCCGAAAAATACTCAAGCTTCGACCTCCCGCGCGAAAAGCTTGAGGCAGCACTTGAGGAGGCTATAAAAAAGATCGATTACGCGCTTCCTACGTTTTTGAATCAATTCCCTGCTCACAACAGTGAAAATAACGTTTATCCCGCCGTTAACAACGATAGCGGATGGAACGTTGGATTCTGGACGGGAATACTCTGGCACGCATACGAGCTTACGGGCGAGGACATGTATAAATACGTTGCTCTCGGACAGATCCCCTCTTATTACTACCGCATCGAAAATAAGATCGGCGTAAATCATCACGATATGGGCTTCGTTTTCACTCCCTCCTGCGTTGCGGCTTATAAGCTCACAGGTGACGAGGACGCAAAGGCTGCGGCACTTATGGCGGCTGACCATCTTATAACGAGATATCACGAAACGGGCGAATTCATTCAGGCTTGGGGCAACGTTGGTGCGGAGAATAATTACAGACTTATAGTTGACTGCCTTATGAACATTCCCCTGCTCTATTGGGCAACCGAGGTCACCGGTGATGCAAAGTACCGCGATATAGCCTACAAGCACTTCAAAACCACGATATCGGTTTGCTACCGCGAGGACGGAAGCACCTATCATACCTACTATTTTGACAAAACGACCGGCGAGCCCTTGAGGGGTGTTACCGCTCAGGGAGCAAGTGACGACTCTACCTGGGCAAGAGGTCAGGCTTGGGGAATGTACGGTCCGCTTCTCACTTATATTTACGAGAAGGATCCCGCGGCACTCGAAACCTTCAAGTCAACTGCCAACTATTTCCTTAACTATCTACCAAGCGACTACGTTGCATATTGGGATCTCTCCTTTGGTGACGGAGCTTACGAGCCCAAGGACTCCTCGAGCGCGGCTATAGCACTTTGTGCGCTTCTTGAGGGCGTTAAGCATATGGACGAAAGCGATCCTTACAGAGAGATATACATAAATGCCGCAAAGCGCATTATGAATTCGCTCATAGATAACTACACCACAAAGGACGTTCCCGAAGCAAACGGACTTCTCCTCCACGGAACCTACAGCAAGCCTGCGGGAAACGGTGTTGACGAGATGACCATCTGGGGTGACTATTTCTACCTCGAAGCGCTCCATAGAATGCTCGATCCCGAGTGGGAGCTTTATTGGTGAACCGACGCTTAGATCGATTCAAAATTCTATCTTTAGGGGCTATAACATTTAGACGCATCCAAATAACTAACGACAGAAGCATTGTCATAAAAAACAGTGTTTCTGTCGTTTCTTTATGCAAATTTAAAGAAATCAAGGTTAAAATGCTTGATTTAAGCATTTTCTCAACTCATCGATAAAGCATTGTCCTGCGATACTCACTGATAGACACGCCGGCATGATATTTAAAGTACTTGCAAAGAAGTTCTCTTGAATAAAATCCAAGCTTTTCTGCAATTTCGGCAACGCTAAGCTCCTCTGCCTCGCAAAGAGCTTTGATATTTTCCAATCTATATTTGGCAATCTTACTACTTAAATTTTCACCATCTATAGACTTAACTATTCTGTTTAAATGCTCGCGCGAATATCCAAGTGCATCGGCAACGTCTTCTGCCGTTATATCACGCTCTGAATTGGTCTCAATCCATTGGCAGATTTTCTGATACGTACTTACCTCGGAATATGCAGCAGAAAAATATTTACTTAATCCGTTAATTATGTCAAGCAGTATTGCCTCTTTAACGCCTTCTATTGCAGTATGGAAGGTAAATATACGGTATAAACGCTCTATGCTTATAAAGATATCTTTTTCGACTGTTAATGTTTTTGGCTTTCTCGGGAAAGACGCTTTAAGTCCCGATGATTTGAATATAATTTGTATAAATTCAGTACTCTCTTCACTTTCGACTACAAGATTAGAAAACTTGGGCAAGAACAGCAAGTTTCCACGCTTGATATTATCTCCGTTGCTTGTTGACAAAGCGCCCTTTATAACTGTCAGTATAGTGTAATATTCAGACGTTATGCGTTTTTTTATTTTAAAGGAATCGCATTTATATCTTGCGCAATCTATAAGCTGAATCGTAAAACTTGAGTAAGCGCGGTCAAAGTTCTCGTCATATTTATCATTCTCATTTATAATCTGTAACATATCATATTTTTTCCTGCAATCGTGTATTTTTCCATTGACTAAAGCATCGTTGGATGATATTCTATATATAGACTACTACATTTATGCTTTTTTGTCAAGGAGGCAAATATGAAAATCAAAATTGAGAAGAAATACTTAATTTTTCCTGTAAACGTGTTGACTTCAAAGAAAAAGGTAACCTTTTCAGATGACGGTAAAACCGTATATGAGCTCATGATGAATCTTGACAACAGAAATCCTGATTTTTCCGCTTACGTTGACGTATCGCGCTTTATAGGAGAAGAACTTGAACTCGCGGTCAAGCCTGAAATGGAAATTAAATGCAGAGTATCGGATGAAATGGATATCGACGGACTATACTGTGAAACACTCAGACCTCAGATACATTTCACGACCAAAAACGGCTGGAATAACGATCCTAACGGTCTTATATATCTTGATGGAACATACCATATGTTCTATCAGCATAATCCCTGCTCTGCTGAATGGGCAAATATGCATTGGGGACACGCAACGAGTCCCGACCTTATTCATTGGACAGAACAGCCGATAACCTTATTTCCGGATGAAACAGGAATGATGTATTCGGGAAGTGCGATACTTGATACTGAAAATGTTACAGGTCTTGGTACTAAAGAGAATACCCCCGCATTGCTGTATTATACTGCCACCGCACCGTTTTCTCAACATTTGGCTTATTCGACCGATGGTTTTAAAACCATAACCAAGTATGAAAAGAATCCACTGATTTCTCACATAGTGAAAGCAAACCGTGATCCCAAAGTCGTCTTCTGCCAGGAATGGAACGCCTATTTGATGGTGCTTTATTTAGAGCAAGATATTTATGCTCTCTTTAGATCCTCAAATCTTCTCTCTTGGGATCTTGTGCAGAAAATATCCCTCAGTGGCGATAACGAATGCCCCGATATATTTTCTATTACAGCATCTGACGGTAGCAAAAAATGGGTGCTTATGGGAGCACACAATAGATATCTTGTGGGATCTATGAGTGAAAACGGATTTACACCGGAACAAGAAACACGCTCTCTTCATTACGGAAGCTCAGCATATGCGGGACAGACATTCTCGGGCATGCCCAATGGCAGAGTAGTAAGAATAGATTGGGATAAATGGCAGGCTGTAAGCAAGAACTTTAAGGGTCAGATGAGCATTCCTCTTGAACTTTCTCTGACAGAAAAAG
>JBGVKA010000015.1:0-2108 GCA_045129715.1 Eubacteriales bacterium
GAGCGTTGCATAAGAATATCCATCTTTGCCCAATCGTCACCCGCCAGGCGCGCCTCGTTATATGCGATGAGGGTGCCGTTGCTCGTTACTATCATACCGGGGATACGGTGTCTGGCATAGTGTTCACCGCCACGCCAGAGCTCTTTTAATTCAAACATAGATATAACTCCTTAAGCTTTAAAGCTTTATCTTGGCAATAAGTTTTATGCACTCGTCCGGCTTTTCCTTGCAAATGCCAACCATATGTGCATCCTGCGGAAGCATTATCATAAACGTGCCTACCTCAAGAGGAATATTAACTCCGTTACCGTCAAGAATAAGGCAGTCGTTTTCCTCGTTCACCTCTCTGACCGAAAGGCTATCGGTTATGGCATAGCCTATCTTCTCTCCGCCCTTAAGGGCGAGGTGAATGTCGGCATATTTTATATGTGACTCAAAAAAGCATTCGTCCTGCTTTTTCGTGGTGTATGAAGAATAGTTTATCTTCACCTCATCGTCAAGAACCACGGTTTCGCTGATGGTGTCCATATTTTTAGCCATATATTCAAGAGCTCTCTTAAAGCCCTCGGCCAAGCCGTAATACTTTGAGGCGTTTTTAATATTATCAACTATCATATTCCTCTCCTTTTCAGCTTGGATTTACCGTTTTAACAACCGCAAGAGATTTCTTTGCCTCGGATATGGGACAAACATTTTCTTCCGTTCCTTCAATAACTCCTATAAAGTTCAGGGACTCCGCTCTGAACATATCGTTGCGCGCGGTCGATTGAGATACGGTTTCCCATTTTCCGCTCTCACGGGTGTATATACTAATCGTGTAATTATCCCAAGTAGAGAAGTCAAGCACCATCTCACCGGTAGTTCCGAGAAGTGTCATCGTGCGCGTTCTCGGAGACTGGAAGAAGTCAAGATGCACGTTGGCAAGGCAATTCTTGAATCTTACGAGCATTTCTACCGTATCGGGTGACTCAAATCCGAGTCCGCTATACGATCCAAAGAAGCCGGCACAATCTACTACGTCCTCGCCTGCAAGGTAAATAGCAAGATCAAGATCGTGAACGAGCTCAAATGCGCCTGAATATTTAACGTAATAGGTAGAAAGATAATCGGGACGCATATCGGGGAAATGCTCGCCCATCATCGCACGAATAGAAACGAGCTTTCCTATGGCTCCGCTATCCATACGTCGCTTAAGCTCGCGAATTCCATCGTGAAATCTGAAGCAGAAGCCAACCTCGGCAACGAGTCCTTTTTCAGAAGCCAACTCTTCAAGCGCGTCAACACCGTCGAGCGAATCGGAAAGAGGCTTTTCAAGAAAAACGTGCTTTCCTGATTCAAGTGCGGCCTTAGCCTGAGCCACGTGAAGCTTGGTGGGGGAGAGAATATACACGCAATCCGCATCGGTCTTGAGTCCATCCTCATATGACGTGACCGCCGTACCGCCGTATATCTTAGCAAGCTCGAGTGCTCTATCGTATTCGGGATCAAAAAATACGAATTTCTCAACTCCGATATCATTCAAGCACTCCGCGTGCCTTTTACCAATAGAGCCGCATCCTGCTATAAATATTTTATGATCCTTTACTGCCACGATGAGAAGCCTCCGTCTACCGCAAGATTTATTCCCGTAACGTAATCTGAGGCCTCAGTAGCGAGGAAAAGAGCCGCGCCCTTGATGTCGACGCCCATTTTACCCATACGTCCAAGCGCGGTACGATCACCGTAAAGGCGAACGAATTCCTGAGGGAGATCACCCTTATCAAATCCACCGGGAGAAATGCAGTTTACGTTTACACCGTAAGGAGCCATTACTGCCGCAAGATCGCGCGTCAGGGCAATAACACCGCCCTTTGCCGCAGCGTAATCCACGGGCTGTTCCATTTTGTTTGCATTATAATACATTCTGCGGTCACGGCCTACCATACCGGCAATAGAGCCGATATTGATGATCTTTCCGCTCTTCTGCGCCTTCATATAGCTTCCGACCGCTTTACAAACGAAGATCGTTCCCGTAAGATTGATCTTTATCATATTTTCGATGGCATCGTAGCTTCTGTCAAATATATGGCCTTCGCTTGCGCCACTGCCTCCGCCGGAGTTGTTAACGA
>JBGVKA010000016.1:0-8134 GCA_045129715.1 Eubacteriales bacterium
AGCGCAAAGATCGATATCTTTGGTGCTACCAACTACGTTCGCCTTGCGACAAACTGCTGCAGAGCAAAATCAGACGTTTACATTCAATTCCCAAGCTCCGTCAGATTCTTCGTACCAAGGAGTTTCGGTGCCCGGTGAGGTAGTGAGAATATCTTCGCTTGAAAGCGTTATGATTTCAATTTGGGGATCCAAATACTTTTTCATTTCGGTGTCTCCTTTAGCTTTCCGTTTTACGCTTTCTCTTTACTTTCCAATTACAGCGCGTCTGTAATCGGCTGCCGATTCAACGTACTTAACGAATGCGTTTACAAGTGCCTCGTGTGCGGTGCCCTCGGAACCGTTTATAAAATCGGAGACGTGGTAGCTTCCGCCGCCTGTGTAGCTGATGGTTTCAGAAAGCGCGTATGCGTATACGTCAAGCTCAACGTATGCACCGTTTTCAGCGTCTACACCCGATACCGTGTTAAGTTTTCTACCGTTTGCCGAGAAGGTAACGCTCGTATCGGTTACGTAGAAGCGGATGGTGGGCTTAGGTCCGAGAACAAGCGTTACGCCCGTCACGGGTGCTGCCGTTACGACCTCTCCGCTCGTCTTGGGCAATGCGGAGTAGTCTCCGATTATGGACTCGATAACAGACACAGCTCTTTCAATTTCCATAGCGGTATTATGATCGGTGCCGAAGTATTCGTAAGCCTCCTTGATATAAGCGAGAGTATCCTTAACGAGAGTCTTTTCAACCTCGGTGGCACTTTCATTCGCAAGAACCTTTGCGGAATACTTGGGGATCGAGAAGGTATAGGTTGCGGTTGCGGTGGTTTCGCCCGATGCGACGTATGCAACGAGCTTCATCTCCTTTGCCGCCTCGGAGGAGCCGAGATCTACCGTTACGAGATAATAGGTCTCACCGTCAACGGTGATGGCATTTCCACCGAAATTATTAGCAGAATTATAGGTTTTGCCGTTAAATGTAAACTCTTGTGTGCATTTTTTGGGAACGTATACGTTCATAACGAACGAGTTGCCGAGAGTAATACTCGTCTTGGGAGCGTATTCACCGAAGGATACGGGAGCAAGAGTATAGATCGCGGTATCGGTGCTCTCACTGATCTTCAGGAATACAAGTGCACCGTTATTTGCGGTGATCGACGGTGCGACTGTGCCCTTAGGAAGTGCAAGGGTTACGTAAGAGCCGTAAAGCTTATCGAAGGTCACGGATGAGCCGTTATCCCCTACCTGATAAAGCGTAAACGCCTTATTCGTTCCTATTATACTACCGCCATTGACGGTAATATTAACTACCGAGTCGGTGTAGTAATAGGTTTTACCCGACGGCTTTCCTGAGGTCAAGGTGTCCTTTGCATCAAAGAGAACGGTTCCCTCGGGGGCGTTCGTCATATCGAACGTACAGTTATTGAAGTCTACGTTAAAGAGATTCTTGGTGTTCTCACCGTTTATTCCGAGTTTAATGTTGGTTGATTCGTTGTAGCGTCCCATAAGCGAAGCTGCCGTAGCTCCCTCTGCCCATGAGAAGTTAACGTTATCAAAGGTGAAGAAGAGAGTCTTATAGTATCCTTGCTTTATCGCCTCCTGAACGTATCCGTCGCCGTATGCTCCGATGGTGAAGATACCGCAATCGTTAAGAACTACATTTCCGTTCTTGACGGTATAGTGGCAATCGCGATACGTCTTGTAGAACTTAGCGTAGCCGCTAAAGAGCGTTGAGCCTTCGGTCGACTGATAGAGCGTGTAGCCGTTAAGATCGATAATTACGTTTCCTGCAGACTGAGTAGTGTTGGTATAGTCGCTGTTATCGGTCACGTTATCCGTAAATACCATAACTACGGTACGTCCTACCTCGGTGGAATCGAGTGCGGAGCCGTCCCAACCGTCCGTATAAGCTCTTGCCTGGCTGAGCGCGGTTGAAAGAAGATCGGTTCCGTAAACGCAGGTGTACTCGCCCGTCGCATCGTCCTTAAGGAAGAATACCATCTTGTTTTTGTAGTATTCTTCGGAAATGATTCCGTACTCGGTATTGAAATCGCAGTCCTTACTGATGGTTACCGAGGAGCTGTTCTTCTCATTGACCTCAAGCCACTTGAACGATGCGTCTCCGGTTATGATCTCAACGTCACCGACCTCGATATTTACGATATTGTTTACGTTGTAATATTTTCCGCTCATTCCCTCGTAAAGCTTATCGTTTGCATCGAAGAGTGTTACGGTGTTTTTAGCCTTCGAGATATCGAATACGCAATTATCGTCGTAGGATATCTTAATTCCGACGTATTTGTTCTCTTCTCCCGCAACGGTTCCCGTCATATGAGCGGTTGGCTCGTCGAAGGTTCCGCTGATGCTTGTGAGGGTTGCACCGTCTGCCAAGGTGAACTTGACGTTCTTGAAGCTGTAGCTCAAGGTCTTATATACCTTGGAGGTCGCATTCTTTTCATAAACTTCTCCGTATGTACCCATTCTGAGAAGTCCCTTACTGTTAAGCACGATCTCGCCGTTGATGATCTCGTAATATCCCGTAAGACCGTAATGCTCTGCGGTATGCGAGCTTCCGTATTTACCCCATGCGTAAAGGAATTCCGAGGAGGGAGTCAAGGTGTGTCCCGCAAGATCGATTATCATCTTACCGACGGTCCAGTTAGAGTTGCTTGAAGGAATCGTGGTCGCGGCGTTTGCTCTTACGTAAACGACACTGACAAAATTGGTATTCGTGCTGCTTCTTGCTACAGTATCACCCACCGCTGCGGCAAAGGTTGCAAAGCCCTTCTTGAAGGTCCAGGTAGCACCGTTGTTCGTAGATGAGAAGACTACGAACGGATAATCGGCAACGCTTGCATAGGTGCTTGAGATAGCTCCGTAGGGAGTGGTAACGGTTGCAAGACCGTAAGTGGCCTTTCCGTCACTCTCTGAGGTTTTCTCAAGATCGTAGATATATCCGTTCTTTCCGGGAAGATTTACGTTAGTCGTAGGAGTTACGCTCGTGGGAACGGTGAGGGTTACAGTTTTTCCACCCTCGGTATCGAATACGACGGACGAGCCGTTATTCTTATTCACGCTAAACCAAGTGAATCCTTTGCTTGCCGCAATTACGTTAACGGCACCAACCTCAATATGAACTACGGAGTTTAAATTATAATATGTAGCGCCCGAAACAAGACCTGTGTAATTGACGTCGTTTGCATTGAAGAGGGTTGTTTTTTCCGTTGCGTTTGAAATATCAAAGGTACAGCCATCCTCGAATTTTACGTTAAGCTCCATTTTTTGAGTGCCGTTTATACATACGCTCTTATCCTCGATGTACTTACCAAATATACCGGTAAGAGCAGAGCCTTCGGCAAGAGAAACGTTAACGTCCTTGAAGGTATAGTTGAATACCTTATAAACGGTGTCGTTATTTGCATTGTTATTATAGATCGCGCCGTATGCTCCGATATTAAACAATCCATACGTATTAAGTACGATATTTCCGTTCTTAACCTCATAGCTTCCGGGAGCACCGTAAACAGAGGGATCATTAGGATATTCGTTGTGATATTTAGCAACCGCAGGGAATACTTCATTCGTATTCTGATACAAGGTGTTTCCACCAAGGTCAAACGTCAGACTGCCAACGTTCCAAGCGATGTTAGAGGTATATTTATCCATCGTAACGTCGCCTCTGAAGTAAACGACAACACGTGATGACGTAGATGCTTGACATTTTACTCTTGTGCCCTCAAGCATCGAATAATAGGAATCGTATCCTTTATAGAAGCTCCAGCCTCCGTTTTTGTATTCAAATACCGCCATCAAAGACGTTGCGTATGCGGCGGTTACGTCTCCGTAGGGAGTTTCGAGGGAGTTTGTAACGAGTCCGAGATTGGAAAGCTTCGTCCAAGAGCCCGAGGAATATACGTAATAATTTGAGGTAGCACGGTCAAGGTACTTAATTCCCTCTCCGTATGCACCGGAGGGTGCGGTGGTACCCGTGTACCACATACGGGTAGCTCCTGCCGTCCTGATAGCCGCGATCGCGCTATCGATATCGGGGGATACGCTCTCAGAGCATCCTGTTTCGGTATAAGCTCCGTCGGTATCGGCACTGCCTCCGGTGTAGCCGGTTATAGCGTTATTAGTGATCGTTACGGAAGAGGCTCCGCCGGTGTAGGTGAAGACACCCGTGGTGTAGGAATTGCTTACGGTAAGGTCACCGTATACACCCGTTTCCTTGCCGAGCGCGTCGGTCGTAAGAGCCGAGGGAGATACTGCGCCTACTATTCCGCCGTATGCGGAGTCAGAGGTTGCGGTGTTATCCACAAGCTCGATGCTTCCCGTAAACGCACAGTTATTTATAACGGTATTAAGTCCCGCGCTTCCTGCGATACCGCCAGCAATGGTGAACAATCCACTGATATGCATATCCGCATCGGAGGTGCATCCCTCGATGAGAGTTGCGTGCGCCATACCGCATATAGATCCTACTCTACCTGCCTTCAAGGTATTATCAAAGCCTGCGGATGCCGTATATTTTCCGCCCGAAAGAAGAGTTACGATATTTACGCTGCTCTTGACCTCACAGCCGGAAATAACGTTGAAGCTTACGAACTCGTCGTTCGCAATTACCTCGGGGGATGCCGCACGTCCTACGATAGCACCGCTGACGCCTCTGCCGACGATCTCTATATCCTCAAGAACCACGTTCTCGATGACCGCACCGTATATTACGCCGAAAAGACCGTGGCCGTACGCGGTATCGAAGCTATGAGGATCGTCAATATTTACGCTTGCAACAGTACCGTTCTTTATCGAGTATCCGCATCCGTCGTAATTACCGCTGAATGCAGACATATTGTTAAAGTCAAGATAATAGTAGCCGATAGACTGGATAGCCTCACCGTCAAGATCGATATCGCAGGTCTGCTTGAAGTACTCGCCCTCAAAGCACGCACCGCCCTTATTTATAACGGTTCTTGACATCCAAAGAAGATTTTCGGGAGAGGAAACGAGGTAGGGATCGCTCTCGGTTCCGCTTCCCTCGGGGGCGGTTGCACTCGTTCCGTCCCACGCCTTTTCTACGAGATCCTTGCCCTCGTCGTCAAGATCGATAACGAACTGGCTTACGGTTCTCAAATACATATTTCTGGTCGGGCAATAATACTCTACTGCGATCTTATTTTCGCTTACGTCAAAGTAAAGCATTGCAACCATTCCCGCACCTCCAAGGCGGTAATCGAAGCCCTGCGGGTTGATAAGCATCTGAGTTACGGTATTTGCAACGCCGTCTACGTACGCGTTGTCTCTCGCTACAATAACGCTGTTAGCACTTATATGTCCCGAAAGAACCATTTCAATATTGGCGTGCTTGGATACGAGCTCGTTCCAGATATCGTCACCGTTATTAAGTCCTACGGACGTCCAGTGGATAGCGGGGGGAGTAGGATCTCCGAGATCCAGAGTGGTTCCGTCACTGTGAAGGTATCCGTGGGTATTTATTATGACCTTGTGATCGGGATGAGCCTCGCAAACGTCCGATGCCCAAGCGAGAACTCTGTCACACGCACCGTAGTCAAGGTTGATAAAGAGATATTTTATCTCTTCTCCGTCGACACTTACGACGAATTCGCACCAGGTGTTACCGTAGGATACTGCGGTCTTGGTTATGGGATCGACGTCACCGGTGTCACCCGTGTAGGTTCCGCCGTTTTCACCCGTAAACTGAGAGGTGAACCATTCAACGTCCGAGAAGAACTCGTTAAAGTGGTTTTTACTGTTAAGGTTATCGTGGTTTCCTCTTACGAGAGAATAAGGAATGATACCGTTCATTTTGGTAATGGCTTCCTTAGCTACGTCCCACTCGTTGTATTCACCGTTCTCATCGGTAACGTAGTTACCGTTTTCATCCTTAGAGAATCTTACCGCACCGTTATCGTCGGTGATATCTCCAAGACCGATGGAATAAACGATATTTTTATTTTCCTTCTCGCTTACCACCCACTCGTACATAGGCGCAAGAAGATTGGGATAATTCTCGGTCACCTTCTGCGTGTCACCGAAAACTGCAAATGAGAAATCGGACTCAAAATCACCGTAGCCCTTGCGGATCTCTTCCATCTCTGCCTCGGTAAGCCAGGTCTTGTTATAAAGAAGATCGTATCCGTTACCGCTTGCATCGGGGATATTTCTCTTGGCTGCACCGTTTTTGAGCGATGCAACGTAAGTATCGATATCAAAGTAGCAAAGAAGGTTATCGCAAGCCATTGAAACTGCGGTATAGTCTGCCTTTACCTCCTCTGCGGTACGCACGTCGGAGAATACGGCAACGTCCTTAAGAGAGCCCTTGAAGAAGCTTCTCGACATTGTCTGCTGATCCGCACCGATATACATCGGAAAATCGATAACTCCGCTATCGAGCTTGGGATAGAAGTACTTGACCTCGGAAAGCTCACCGTTTACGTAACACGATGCAACACCGTTCGAATTATCGTAGGTAAACGCAACGTGAGTCCACTTGTCAGCGGGAATTACGGTCTTATCGAAAACTATACTGTAGTGACCGTAGCCAAACTCATCTCCCCACCAGATGCGAGGATTTCTGTTCGTGTAAATTTCATAGTTGATAAAAGCTTCTCCGTAGTTAGTCGCGCCAAGGTAATTTCCCATAATGGGACCCGCGGCGGTATTTCCGAGTGACGAAGGAATAAGCACTACCGCCTCCAGCGTCACGGGAATCTCTTCAAGCTTTTTCGCCATAAGATAGGTCTCGGAGGGATAAGCGTAGGTAGGATCGTTTTCCTGCTCAAACGTCAAACCCTCGCTTGCATCATCTGCCGCATAAGTATACATCGCGAAGATCGAGGTGAAGACCAGCGCAACGACAGATATTGCAAAAAGTAATTTCTTTGCCGTTTTCATAATTTTCTCTCCTTTTGATTTTTCAAAAATTACGCGTTATATTTTATCATTAAAGTCTCACGTGCGTAAGACAAAAAATAATGCAAAATCGGACAAAACTTGCGATTCAAACAAGATGATTTTCTCAATGTAAAAAAATGCAAGCGTTTTTTGTGAAATATATCCAATTTTAATTTTAAAGAATAAGGTGTGCGCGCGACGGCAGAGAGTGATAGCACAGAATAATGCCATCGAGTCCGCCTTATATATTACTCGCATAATAATTTTACAAAATATTGCGATTTAAAGCAATAGAAATTCTTGTCAAAAAAGATGGAAATCCTTGGCGAAAAATCGGTGCTTTCAAAATAGAAGCTCTCTCCGACGAAGAGATAGCCTTCCTATTTTAAATACGGCGTTTGTTATTTTGGGATTTTCCGCTTTCGGTATCGGAGCGCAAAAAAACGAAAAAACGAGGTAAATCTTTATTTTTAGACTTGATTAAACGGGAAAAAAATGATACAATATCCATAGGTACGGGCGCACGCGATGTCTTGCGCTGCTCTGCCAATATAATTGATAGGATAATTTTATGAAAACGATTCGTGAGATACGCGTTACGGATTTAATTAAATATTTAGTCATGCCCGCGATCACGGTCGCATTGATGTGGGTCCTATACGCTGTATTCGGGCATTTGATCCCCTATGCTCTGATCAAAATAGGCGTTATAGTGGCTTTGGCGTTATTCTCTATGCTTCTTTTGAAGCCACTCACGATAGGACTTATCCTTCTTTACAAGGCTACGGCTCCCATGAGCGTTCGTGACGGATGCCGATTTGAGCCTACCTGCTCAACGTATATGATAATGGCTATAAACAAATACGGACTTATCAGGGGCGTTATCAAGGGAATAAGGCGCATACTGAGATGCAAGCCCCCGAACGGCGGCGTTGATTATCCGTAAAAAAGCAGTAAAATAACAAAAAACCTATTTGGTGGGTTAAGCCAAATAGGTTTTTTATATTTTTAACTGAAATTATGCCATCTTGTTAAGCTTGAGCGTAAGCGCAGACTTCTTGTGAGCTGCGTTATTCTTATGAAGAATGCCACGAACTACTGCCTGGTCGATCTTCTTCATAACTACAGGGTAAAGCTCGGTAGCTGCAGCCTTATCGTTAGCTGCAACAGCTGCGTTGAACTTCTTCATGAAGGTCTTGAGCTGGCTCTTAGCCATCTGGTTACGAAGAGCCTT
>JBGVKA010000017.1:0-4648 GCA_045129715.1 Eubacteriales bacterium
ATGGGATCCTCTCTGTCAAAGGTGGATACCATATAGTTCGCGCCCCAGATGACCTCGTTCATAAGAATATCCGTACCGTAGGGGATCGGTAGTATTGCGCGCGTTCTCATATCGAGCGAGAGGGTGATAACGTCACCGTCAGAAAACTCGCGGTCTATAACGGTATAACCGTCCGAAACCTCACACGGTGTGCCGTTTACCGATACGGCGGTGCCCTCGCTCCAAGAGGGATTTCTCAAATAGAGCTTGAACTTCTCGCTCTTTCCAAGCGCAAGCGTTATCTTGACCTCTCCTCCCTTGGGATAGGTGGTATCAATCTTAAGCTTTGCCCTTTCTCCGGAGGGGAGAGTGAGACTTATATCACCGTCTACGTACAGGTTGATAACTATTCCGTCCTTTGCAAGAAGTGCTTGCGTTTTTGTGAGGAGTCCTATACCTGCGGCTCCGATACAAGCGCAGCAGCCGTAGTAGTGCATATCCGAGGTAACCTTGAAGCCGCCTATCTTAGTGCCTCTGAGACCTGCGGTAAGAGGACTGTAGCTATCAAAGGGAAGGGGCTCGAGCGCGAGGTAGGGGTGATCTCTCTTGAGAGTGGGCTCAACAACCTTTTCGGTGTTGATAGATCCGAGATATGCGTTATAAAGCGAGGTCTCGAATGCGTCCATATATTTGGGATCTCCCGTCAAAATATGAAGCTGATAGAAGAACTTCATAAGCGTTACGGTAACGCAGGTCTCCTGCATAACGCTGTCGTTCGTGGTGTTTGCCTGGCGCACTGTAGAGTGGTCGAAGAGCTCGTGCGTACAACCGCAGCAGCCGATAACCGTGAAATCGCTCTCAAGGATCCTATCTGCGAAGTTTACGATAGCGGTCCTGTATTCCTCCTTGCCGGTGATACGGTAGAACTCAAGCAGTCCCTCGAAGCAGGAGGTCATCTCGTAAGCCTTGGTAACGGGATACTGGTAGGGATAAAAATCGTTCTTGAGAGCAAGCTCAAAGATGTTAACGACGTCGGTTCCGCCCTCGGAAACTATGTAGCTTGCAAAGTCGAAATATTTCTTTTCGCCCGTGAGCGTGTAAAGTCTTACGATTGGCTCAAGAAGGGAAGAGGAGTTGAGTCCGCGCCAATGGTGAGACGCCTTTGTGATGGGCTTTTTGCCCTCGCTCTTGGGACCGATCTTTTCAATGATGCAGTTTGCCTGAGTCTTCATCGACTCAACGATATCCGAGCGAAGAGCCTCGTTTTCGCAGATCTCGTAGAAATACTGCATACCGAGAAGAACGTATTTTCTCGACCATATATCCCAGTGGCAGAATTCGTGGGAGATACCGTAGGAGCTTATTCTTCCGCCCTCGCTTTCTCTTGCGCTTGCCATCATATCCCTGACGGTCTTTTCAAGTATGCCGTAAAGCTCGGGATTTTTGGTATACGAATAGACGAACGCCGCTCCGCGCATACACTTGCCCCAATATTCACCTCGCCAGCCGCCGTCACTGTCGGCATCGTCCTCGCGGAACTGAGCAACGAAACGCTCCCACATAGCAGGATTCAAAAGCTGGAAGTCCTCAATAAATCTATACGCCTCGTCGATAAAACCGCGGTAGGAATATTCGTTGGAATAATCCGCGAAGAAGGTATCCGTGTTAAGTCTTGGCGCGTTCATAGGGTTGTTTTTATAAATATTCATAAGACACTCTTTCTTTATTTATCCAATATTTCGGGATTCTTTTTTATTATTTTCTCAATGACGTCTCCGACCGCCTTTGCCATAGAGAAGAAGCCGAGAGAGGTCGGGTGAGCCTCGTCTGCCATTCCGTCTGCACCGCAAAGAGCCATAAGCTCACTGCCCGTGAGGAAATAAACGTTCTCGTCACCGCGACGAAGCGCGTTTTCGTAGGTCGTTCTGATTATCTCGAGGCGTGCCTTCGTGTCACGGCTTGCGTAGTATCTCGGGCGTCCCATCATTATGATAGGCAACGTCGGATGCTTCTCTCTTATAGCGAGGAACATTCTCTCATGAGTTCTGTTAAGATGGTCGGGATCCTTTGCATTGTGGTCGTAATCGTAAACAAATATTGACATATCGAGGGTATTTATGTAGTTATATATGTTTTCCTCCGCACAAGCAGAGCCGGAAAATCCAAGGTTCACATAGTCTACGTTAAAGCGTCTGGATATGACCGCCTCGTAGGAATCCGAGGGCTTTGAGGCACAGGCACCCTGCGTTATCGAGGAGCCGTAGAAGACTATCGGCTTTGAGTTTGAGTAGTCCGAGGCACACTCGACCGCGGCATCCGTGTCAAGTCCGAGATAAAGCTTCTTTATGCCCGAATAAAGAGGAAGAGTGAGCGTGAGCTCGCGCATCCTTTTCTCCCCGAGATTGACCTTTCCCTCATAGTCGGTTATGACCTCGATCGGAGGCTTGAAGGACGAAACGTAAACCTCACCGCGCTCCGCATCCTTTTCGTAAACGTCAAATCCCGCAGTTCCTATTGCAGGCTGATGAGAGAAGAGTGACCTGTTGTGCATTTCCGCCCTTA
This sequence comes from Eubacteriales bacterium, assembly GCA_045129715.1. Classification (GTDB taxonomy): domain Bacteria; phylum Bacillota; class Clostridia; order Oscillospirales; family CAG-272; genus UBA1740. Next base: position 2,542 of record JBGVKA010000017.1, read on the forward strand.
CGGCAAGCGTCGTGCTGTCGGTCTTGAATTTTACTCTGCCGCCCGCAGTGTGAAGGTAGAGCACGGCAACCTTGCGGTTAACGGTCTTCGCTATCTCACCGGGCATTCTGACGAGAGAGTCACCCTCACGGAAAACCCCGTACATCTTGAAGGGCGGCTGCTCGGGATCGTAGAAGGCTAATTTTTCGTCTCCCGAAAGTCCCGCGATAGCTAAATTTTTGTCTAATTTTTCAATAGAAGGCGTAGGCATAATAGATCATCCTTTCAAAAAGGCTCGTTGGTTAACTCATTTTAACACAAACCTCGTCTTATGTCAATAAAACGCTTGACCTTTTTAAAATAATGTGTTATTATTTTATACGTAGCCGAAAATGCCCGAGGTGTTACCGACGGGCAGGCTCCGTCCGACCGATCGCATTTATGCAAAATCAAGCGGCGGACACGGGATATTATGCTAAAGGAATTGCTTCAGGATCTGCTTTTCACGACCAACGCGGTAATGCCCATCGTGGCAATGGTGGCGGTTGGATATTTCCTAAAAAAACTGAATATCATCACCCCCGGCGGCGCGAAGGAAATGAACAAGCTCGTCTTCAAGCTGTTTCTCCCCGTCCTTCTTTTCCTGAACGTTTATAACATCGAGAGCGTTTCGGGAATAAGGTTCGGATATATTCTTTTCGTGTGCATCGTCGTGCTCCTTATCTTCTTCCTTGCCACGTTTACGGTTGGATTCGTGACGAACGATCCGAGGAAAAAGGGCGCGTGGGTGCAGGCATCCTTCCGATCAAATTACGCGCTTATAGGAATTCCTCTTGCAACGTCGATCTACGGAGCTACGGGAAGCGCGCTTGCAACTCTGCTTTCCGCGTTTACTATCCCTCTTTTCAACGTTCTTGCCGTGATAGCTCTCAGCATTTACTCGGACGAAAAAAAGAAGACCGACGTCAAGAAAATAATCCTCGATATAGTCAAAAATCCCCTGATAGACGCCATAGCTCTCGGAGTTATCGCGCTCCTCGTAAGAGCACTCTTCGTTGAGTGCGGGATCAATTTCAGGATCTCAACCTGCGAGCCGCTTAAATGGCTCTATTCCGCAATTACTCAGATATCCAAGGTTGCAACACCTCTTGCCCTTATCGTTCTCGGTGCGAATTTCGAATTCTCGGCGATCCCCGCAATGAAGAAGGAGATCGTGAGCGCGGTGACGGTAAGATGCGTAGTGTCTCCCGTAATCGGACTTTTGCTCGCATTCCTCGTTGGCGGCTTCTCCGGTGCTGAATTTGCCGCGTTCGTTTCGGTATTCGGCACGTCGGTTGCAGTCTCCACAGTTCCTATGGCTCAGGAAATGGACTCTGATGCCGAGCTTGCAGGTCAGCTCGTCGTATGGACCACGGTAATATCTGCAATAACGCTCTTCGTGTTCATTTATCTTCTCCGAGTTGTAGGGATATTCTGATCTACCGAGGGAAAATGATAAAAGAAAAAAAGAAGCCCATCGGTGATCTTTTTGTATGATCTCGCGCAAATGGGCTTCTTTTTTTGACTTTTGGCGTTTATTTCGGGATAAAACGGTAATAAATGTGAATTTTTGTCTGCTTTGTCTGTGGCTTTGTCTAACAAAGCTTTAAGATATATGATATAATGTGTATGCTAAATGGAGAATTAGAAATATTTTAAGACACCGTGATTCATTTTTCCGGGGTGTTTCAGCATGCTTCGGTATTCCTTCGGAGTGCGCCCGGTGACCGATTTGAATTGACGGTGGAAGCTTCTTTCGCTTCCGAAGCCGCATTCGTAGCATATCTCAAGTCCCGTTTTGTCGGTCTCGTAAAGAAGATATCTCGCCTTGTCAACGCGTATGTTCGCGATAAGCGTGCAAAGATTCGTCTCAAAAATGTCGGATATGCATTTCGAGAGATAATTCGGATTGTATCCAAGTGCCTTTGCGATCGCAGGGAGCGTTATCTCATCGGTAATATGCTCTCTTACGTAGCTTACTATCGCGGTTGCCATCTCGTTCTTCGCCAAGCTTTCGCAAAGCTCGACCTCGTCAAGAAAATCGCTGAGGATAAGGTATATACAGCCCTTCATATCGAAAAGCTCCATG
>JBGVKA010000018.1:0-3096 GCA_045129715.1 Eubacteriales bacterium
CGAAGGAGGTCGGAGACTTCAAGTGGAGTGATCTTTCTGCTGACGGTGGAACGAACCTCTCGGGTGCATACGACGCACTTTCGGTTTGGCTTTCGAAGAAGTCTAACGGTGGTCAGATGCCCGATATCGGTGGTGTCGCACCTATCGTTATTCTTATGACGGACGGACTTCCCACAAGCTACGATTGGGAGAAGCACCTCGATACACTAAAGAAGAAAGGCTGGTTTAAGGTAGCGCTCAAGTACGCTCTTGCTATCGGCATAGATACTGACGAAGCTATGGACGTGCTTTCGAAATTCACCGGCAACCCCGAGACCGTGCTAAAAGTTTACACCGCGGAAGCTCTTAGAAAGGTTATCAAGGTTATCGCAATAACCGCGTCAAAGGTCAAGTCGAGCTCCGCAGGAGTTAACACGGGGGGTGCTATCGGTAATAACAATGCCGTAGCTCAGAACGCCATAGCAGACAAGCTCGAGGACGTTGATGGAGTAGAGTGGTAATAATGCATGGAGGTTATATAAATGGTAGCTGACAGAATTGCAAAACAGCAGCTTAACGTAATAATTCTCGTTGATACATCAAAGAGTATGCAGGGTGAGCGCATAGCGCAAGTCAACAAGGCTTTGCGCGAGATTCGTGAGCATCTTGTGGATATGCAGGACGAGAATACGAACGTGAATTTCTCCATAACGGTTATTCCTTTCTCCAATGACGCGAGTTTTTTGAACGGAGACAGGCAAAAGGAGATAGAACGTTTTAATTTCAGAGATCTTAAGGGTGGCGGATGGTCAAATCTTCATTGCGCCTACGACAAGCTTTCGGAGCTTCTTATCAAGGAGTCAAAGGGTGGCATTATGCCCGATTTCGGTGGGGTCGCACCCATCATTCTTCTTATGACCGACGGTCACCCCACGAAGTATCCGCTTTCTCGCGAAATGGGAGAACTTAAGAAGCTTCCATGGTTCAATGCGGCTCTTAAGTACGGCATCGCCATTATGCTTAACGATGAGCGTACGCGTAATGTTCTTGAGGAGTTCGTTGACGGCAACGGTGACGTTATCGACTGCTACGACGCGAGCCTTCTTAAGAACATAATTCAAATTATAGTACTGACCGCATCAAAGGTGAAATCATCAACCACCGGTGTAAAGGGAGCGACTCCTTTGCCCAAGAATCAGCAGGTGGTACAACAGGTAAAAGCGGCTATCGACGAGGTCGAAGATTGGGAATGGTGATATGAGTATATTTTTCACAAAAACATCGGTAGGTTACTCTCACGTAACCGCTAATAAGCGCTGTCAGGACTTCTCGGCAAGCTATAGCGACGAAGAACGTTCAATCGTTACCGCATGCGACGGACACGGTGGAAATGTATACATTCGTAGTCATTTAGGTGCAAAATTCGCCTCAGATGCCGTGATTGACGTTCTTCGAGATCTCGAAAGAACAGCGTTTTACAGAAATAAAAAAGAGGTTGTAGCCGAGAATATAAGGCTCAACATTCTCTGCCGCTGGAATGAACTTGTAGATAGACACATGCTTAAAAATCCGATAAGGATGTCCGAGGTGGCAGACCTTACCGAAGCAGAGGTCTTATCCCTCAAAAAGACACCCGTAAAGGCATACGGAACGACTTTGAACGCCGCAATGATCATGGGTAGCAAAATCATAACCGTATGCCTCGGTGACGGTGGCTGTTTTCTCGTCAAGAGTGGGCAGTGCATTTCACCTTTCCCTGAGGACGAAGACGAACCCGTGGCGAATATAACCTACTCGCTCTGCCAGGACGATGCATTCTCACACCTACTCGTGACTGTGCACGAAACCGCAAACTACGACGGAGCTGTGGTTTGCACCGACGGTATGATCAACCCCTTCCAGAACCTCGCCAATTTCAGCAAGGCTCTCGTTATGCCGGCAATTCTGAATCTATACCTTGGTAAGCACGAAAAGCTTGCACAGTTCGTCACCGACGTAGGCTTGAAACTCGGCACGGGTGATGACGTTTCGCTCGGTATCGTGGCAAAAAACAGACTTCCAATGAGAACATATTCAAAAGCGAAAGGAATATAAAAATGCTTAATATTACAAAGCTGCAAAAATCAGCAGAAGGTGCACTCGTGGAGACCTTTTCCGAAAAGTGCAAGAGTAGCAAGGATATCGAGTTGTATGATCATACCGAAGAAATCTTCGATAGCGACTTCGAAGGAGTTGCCGTGTGGTGCGATGTGAACTGCAAGGTGCTTTCTTGGTTTGACGGTAATCCTAATTTTATTATTAGTTATTCGAAAGAACTATGTGAGGGAAGCATTGATCTGTTTCTTGGTGATGAGTGCACTGATACGGATGCTGCAATGGATACCGCCGACGAATTTTACTGCGACGGTGTCTGGCACATCGAAGAGATAAACGATTTTCTTATGCTTCAAGCGACCTTCACGCTTGATGTGCCCGATGAGCTTGAAGATAAGATTATAAAGAAACTGAAGGCGCTTGAAGATGTAGATTTTATTCGAGCAATAAGACCTGTTGCGGATTACTTCAAATAAAACAACGAAAAAATCAACGCGACATAAATAATGTTGCATATGTGCGTATATTACTTAAGCGCGAATTAATTTGATGCGTAAATTCTATCTATATAAGCAGGGGGTGATCTTATAGGAAGAAATTATGCTACGAAGAGAAAACTAAACGAAACAAGCGACACGGAGAGGAGGATCTATTTATTTATCAAAGGTCTTGACGGAGGTGATCCAAAATGCGCATTCAAGCTACTCGATACGGTTATAAACGTTGGATCGACCACCGTAACCGAGGACGAAGCAATCTTGATTTTCCAATCGGCTTATCAGGACATCAAAGCTCTTGCAGATGGTGGCGACACCGAAGCAATGCTCATAGTGGCAGATGGGATACGGTACGGCTTTGTTGATGATGACGAGCCGTATATGTACTGGATAAGCCGAGCCTCAGCTCTCGGTAATGCCAAGGCTGCCGAGGCTGAAGCAGAGTATGACAGAGAAGAAAATCCGCTCTATCTACCCGATCCTGCGAATGCGGCCGAAAGGAAGATCAACGATGGGTCACTTGCCG
>JBGVKA010000019.1:0-6267 GCA_045129715.1 Eubacteriales bacterium
CTTGCCGTCGCAACCAATGTCCTTGACCTTGTCGGCAGCCTTGCAAGCATCGAGAGCTACCGTCAGCCGCAGGATTGCACCACGATGCCCATTAGCAGAAAGGAGCGTAAGAAGCATGAATGGGAACAACGTATGTAAGCACGCAGGGCGTACCGAAACGGTGCGCCCATTTCCAATCTTGGTATATTTTTCTCTCGGAAGGAGGAAAATATATTTGAAAAATTTTGAAAGAACGAGGTAATTGAATGGGGAAAGTTTTAACCGATGAAGAACGCGAAAAGCGTATGGCAGAGGATATTTGGCTGAATTATTTCAACCGCTATCTATTTGAACACGGCACGATTTCCGAAAAGGAATATAAGAGAATGACCGAAAAGATCGCCATAAGAAAAGCAAAAAGATCTCCCGAAAGGGATGCAAGGTGAGCGTACTCACCTCGGAAGATACCGCAAGGTTCTTCCGATACATAAATGCCAAAGAAAGTTTTTGGTAAATTTCGATTTGGGTATTGCATTATGAGGTCGAATGTGATATAATAAAGTCGATAGATAATGATATAACGAACTTTAAGAAAGGATGAGAGTATGGATATATTAAATATCAGAACATTATTGCGAACAAAATCGATATACGATATTCCTCTGCGAGTAACATTTTATGCCCGTGTATCCTCGGATACCGAAGAACAGATAAATTCGCTCGATAACCAAATATCGTATTACGAAGAATTCATACAGAAAAATGAAAAATGGACTTACGTGCCCGGCTACGTTGACGAAGGACTTTCGGGTATCTCCACAAAGAAAAGAAAACATTTCAACGAAATGATTGCAGATGCAAAAGAAGGAATGTTCGACCTCATAATCACAAAGGAGATCTCCCGATTCGCCCGTAACACTCTCGACTCTCTGCAATACACAAGAGAGCTTCTGAATATGGGCGTCGGCGTATTCTTCCAAAACGATAACATCAATACCCTCGATGAGGATGCGGAGCTTCGCCTTACAATCATGTCCTCGATTGCACAGGACGAGCTTCGCAAGTTGTCCTCGCGTGTAAAATTCGGACATCAGCAAGCCATCAAATCAAGCGTTGTACTTGGCAACAGCCGAATCTTCGGTTACAAGAAAGAGGATAAGCGCCTTGTCATCGACGAGAGCCAAGCACCGATGGTACGTGATCTGTTCCGCCTTTACGCAACAGGCGAATACAGTATGAAGCAGCTTGAAAAGATTTTCTACGATCAGGGCTACCGCAATTACAACGGCAACAAAATTGCCCACACCACAATGTCGGGCATCATATCCAATCCAAAATATAAGGGGTATTACGTTGGCAATAAGGTGCGTATCGTGGATATGTTCACCAAGAAGCAGAAATTCCTACCGCCCGAAGAATGGGTAATGTTCAAGGATGAAACGGGCGAAATCGTTCCTGCCATCGTATCAGAAGAAATATGGGATAAAGCTAACGAGGTGTTGGCTCGCAGAAGCGAGGACGTAAAGAACCGTCAAGGCATCTGCAACCACGCCAACCTGCTGACGGGTAAATTGTATTGCGGCCATTGCGGCACCGCATACTACCGCCGTGAATCCAAGAGCAAGGACGGCAAAGTAAACTCCAAGTGGGTATGCTCCAATAAGATCAACAACGGCGCGGATGCCTGCCCGTCCTTCCCGATATACGAGGACGAGGTCAAGCCCATCTTGTTCGAGGTATTCAGCGAAACGAGAGTGGATGTGGAAGCACTCCTTGCAAGTTACGAGGAAATGTTCAAGTCTATGGAAGCAGATGATGAGACCGCCAAGCAGATTGAAGAACAGAAACGTATCATAGAGCTTTCAGATCAAAAGAAAAACAAGCTCTTGGAGCTTGTCACGACAGGCGCTATTACAACGACTAATTTCAAATCTATGACCGCAACCTGCGACCGAGAGGTAGAGGAAGCGCAGAAAGCTCTCGCGGAGCTTGAGGAACAGTTATTCACCAAAGAGGAATACCGCAAGCATATCGGAGAGGTAAAAGCAAGGCTTGATGCAGCCATCAAGGATGCAAGTACGGGCATTATAACAAACGAATTCGTAGCCCAATATATTGACAAAATCTTTGTCACATTAACAGATGATGATACGGCGAAGCTTGAAATCAAGATATTTACGGGCAAAAGCACCGAAAAATGGCTTAAAAAGCTCAATGCACGGAGTAGAAGTCGTACGGGTGTCACGTCTAAGAAGATGGTTGAGTCTTACGAGAACAACCTCAAGGCTAACGGCTAATTTTAGCTAACCAATAATTATGGGGCTATCGGGCTTTCGCTCGGTAGCCTTTTTATTTTCGTTCAAGGCTACAATGCAAAAAAGATCTGTCAGCAAAACGCATGGCAGACCTTTTTTGTTTTAGAGTTTTCTGTCAATACGTTATTTCATATAAAATAAGAAAAACAATTAACAAGAAAACGATAAACCGTATATTATTAGTTTATGCTCATTTCCCAGCTTCCGTCATTCTCCTCATACCATGGTGTTTCAGTACCAGGCGAAGTGGTCATAACGTCGGAGGCGTTAACTTCTACAACCTCAATTTCGGGGTTCATATACTTTTTCATTTTTTCCTCCTTAACATTGAATTATTTAAGATATTCCGCAACAGCCTTGTTGTAAGCCTCGGGATCGGCTGCTACCGTATAGATCTCTATATCGTAGAACAAAACGTTCATCTGAGCAGCACCGATACACAAGGTTTCATATGTAGTACCCGTGAAGGTCTTTTTAAGAACTCCGTTAAGATAGAAGTATGCCGTTCCATCCTTAACTACTATCGCCCAATCAAGAGTGATGATACCGGCCTTAGCAAAGTATTCATCTGCTACTGTTTCGTCACTCACGTTAGTTCCGGCCTCGGTATAGCCCGCGCCGAAGAATCCGTCCTTGTCTTTATCCCAAAGAAGAAATCTGTAATTTGAGTTAAAGCGGAATTGAATATAAGCGTTGCTGAGAGCCATATTATACATCTCAAGAGTACCCGTAACAACGTAGTCACCCTCGATAGTGTAGGTCTTACCGCTGTCATGCACGCCGTCAGATTCACCGAGCATATGGATGTAGAAGCGCTCGGAGTTATACTTAAGCATATGCTCGTTGTAAACAGCTTCATTCTCGGCTTTTACGCTAAGCTCAACGTCGTAGATGGTTACGTCCATATTCATAGCACCGATATTAAAATACTGAGCGTCTAAAACGTCAAGCTCGCACTCAAGGTTGCCGTTAATATAGAAATACGCCTTGTTTCCGAGAACGACTACCGCCCAGTCAGCGATTATACTGCCGTAAGAAGCACCGTACGCCTCAGCACCCGTGCCGTCAACGTCGGTTGTGAAGAGTCCGTTTCCGTCCTTATCCCAGAAGAAGAAGCCTTTTTCGTCATTGAAGCGGAATCGGATCTGAGCATTGTTAACAATAGAAGTGATAGCAAACTTTCCGCTGATCACGTAATCACCGATAGCAGCCGTAAGCTGATTTCCGTTTGCATCGGTGATCGTATAGCCGTCACCAACTACGCCTGAACCAGTCCCCTTTGCATCCACGACCTTGAAAGTATCGTTTGCTACGCCTCTTGCCTCGTTAAGAGCAAATCTGAAAAGATCGTATGCATCTACAGTGGGGTGAGATTTATCGGTAAGCACGAACATATTAGTGTTGATCTGTCCGTCATTTCCAACGAAGATATCAACGGTATCTACGTACGCGAGCCAATCGTTAGCTACCGCGAACTCCTGCATAGCTTTAGTAAGTGCGGGAGCTTTTACAGTTGAGGACTCATAAAATCCTGAGCTCGTGCTGTATCCACCCTTCTTGGGCTCAACACCCATGTAGTATATCTTAGCATCAGGAAGCTTGTTGTGATATTCAGTGAGGAGCGCGCTGATTCTTGCAATAAGCTCTTCAACTGTAAGAGAACCCTTGTGAACGTCGTTAAATCCGATATGAACAACTATTTCGGAGGGCTCCATAGGATAAACGAGTCTCTCGGAAACAACCTCGAGATCGTCGATCTGAGCTGAGGCTATACCCATAAGGAACGCCTTTTCTCCGGCAAAATCCTCATAGAAATCTTTCCAATACAACGGTGCTTCCGCCGCCGCATCGAAATAGGAATCTCCAACGAAGATAATTCCGCCCTTGTTCTCTTCCTTAATTATGCTTTCCTCATAATACTGAACCTTTGTTTCGGCTTTTACACCGCCGGTAAAGGTGGAGACCTTTACCGTGGCGGTTGCGGTGTAATGCTCGGTGGTTGCAGTAACGGTTACGTCAACGGCAGATGAAAAAGTTCCCTTTGCGAAAATTTTTCCGTTCTCGACGAAAACGTTGGGGTGGTTTGTGGTATAGGTCACCTCTCCCTTATACCACGTCTTCGTAAAATTTGCAGTGATATCCTTTCCTGCATAGTTGCTATAGATCGATGCGGGAGCACTAAGGGACATAGTTCCCTTGTCGGGATCTTCAAGACCGCAATTTGCACATTTGCCGTCAACGTAATCGTGCCGGCATATAGCGTAATTTCTGTACGCATCTGCAGATTTGCAGTAGTTATAAAGCTTTTCAACGAGTGTTATAAGGTTTACGTCATTTTTGAGATTGTTATCCTTAGTAACGAAGTCGTAATAGCTGTTGATATGATAGCTGCCGCTATTAACACCGTTAGAATAGGTGATCTCTTTTATCATCTGATATGCATAGAGCGATACCTCGGCGTAGTAATGAGTATTTTCGCCAACGGTCATCGTTCCGGTAGTAAATGCAAGGCGTGTATTTCCTGCTTTGAAGGTATAGCCCTCCGTAGTAATGCCCTCGGGAAGAACGAAGCGGATCACAGGCTTTTCTTCAAGAACTATCATAACGCCCCAAAGACCGCTTGCGGTGTTTGTCGCGCCTTCAATCTTTGCAAAGGTATTGTTATAATCTCCGAGGATGGAGTCTATAGTATTAACTACTGCACTCTTATCCTCTGCATCGAAGTAAACGTAAGCCGCCTTAACGTATGCAAGAACGTCACGAACGAGAGTCTTCTCTATCTCGGAGGTGCTCGTCTCAATTACCTTCTTTGCATACTTAGGAACACTCATTGTCCAGCTTCCGTTATAATCCTTACCGTCAAGCGTGATGATTGCCTTAAGAACGATATTTCTCGCAGCCTCAGCCGAGGGAAGCTCGGTCTCGAAGAGATAATAGTCGTTTCCGTCGGAAAGAGTTACGATGTTCTTTTCGAGTGCGGTAAGATCGGTATAGGTAACACCGTCAAGAGTAAAGCTCTTAAGCTCAGCACTCACGGGAACGTAAACGTTATAAACGAGAGCGTTAGCAAGTGTGATACTCGTCTTAGGTGTAAAGGAAGGAGCACTCACGAACGTAAGAGTAACGGGCTCGCTATAAACTATGTAGCTTGAGCCACCGTCTGCGGTACGAGTTGCATAGTAAACCACAGTAACGGTACCCGCCTCGTTCAAGGTATAACCGTTAGCAGTAGCGGTAAGAGCTTTACCGTCAATCTGAACGAGTCCTGCATTTGCACTTGCAGTACCCATGATGAGCTTCAAGGTCTTCTCAAGGTTTATATACTGACCCACCGTCAAGGTAAGCTTTTCGCCGGAAAGGTCTATTGCATAGTGATAATCGTCACAAAGCTGAGGAGTGTTTGTAAGCCATCCAACTGCACCTGAGCCTGTAAGTGCTGTGCTGTCCATATTAGCCTGAGTCTTTGTTACGGAGTGCGTATTAACAAATCCGCGGGCGGAAAGCTGATAATAGAAGCTTTCTGCGCTCCAAAGATTGCCCTGCTCACTATAAGGATAGAAGAGAGGCTGGTAGTTGTATTTATTCAAGCATTCGCGCATTGCTATAACACCCTCAATATGGGTTGCATAGCTTGAAAGTATACTCTGATTTCCTGCGGTGCAGACGATTCCGTCTATCATTACAGGGTGATTTTCAAGCTCATAAGCAGTTCCCGAGTATACGCGATCCGTTTGAGAATTGAAAGTCTCCAAAGAGGACTGGAAGAGTAAAACTCTATCAGCGCAGTCATATTTTTCAACAAGATAGCAGAATGCTGCGATATTCGCATCCGTCTTATCCTTTGCGTGACAGTAAAGAACGACGTCAAGCTCCTTCGCGAGAAGAAGAACCTCCTCGAGCGTAGGAACGGTGGTTTCCTTACCTGCAACGTAGTCAACGGTGAGAGCCTTGATCTCAGCTAAAGTTAACGTGG
>JBGVKA010000020.1:0-10254 GCA_045129715.1 Eubacteriales bacterium
GATGGCTGATAACCGTCTTTACGTCGGATATCGAAGAGCCCTTAACACCTAAAAGACAGTGCGAAATATCAACGTCGATGATACCGTTAACGTAGAGAGGACCTGAAAACATAAGATCCGTAACCGCGCCAACCTCGCCGTTGTAGCTGTTTTCTACGGGGAGTACGACCGCATCGCATTCACCCTTAACGCACGCCGCATACGCCTCTTCAAAGCTTCCGTAAGCAACCTTTCTCGCGTTAGGGAAGGTCTTAGAGGCGGCTATATGAGCAAAAGCACCTGCAACGCCCGAATACGCAACCTTCATTCCGTTAACGAGCATATCCTGATAGCTGCGCGACACAGCCATATTTCCCTGAAGGAAATTAACGTAGTAGGGACGAAGTCCCTCGTCCTCAAGGAGTGCCGTGTTCTTTTCTATTACCTCTGCCTCGCGATCTTCATCGAGTATCGGAAGACCGTGAGCCATTTTATATTCCGCGACCTCTTTTGCCGCGGTCATTCTTTCGGAAAAGAGCCTACGCATCTCTCCGTCGATCCTGTTTATATCTTTTCTTATCTCGTTTAGATCCTTCATAAGCGCGCCTTTCGGAGAAGTTTATTTGAATTCGCGGATAAGCTGCTCAAACGCAGGGAGCGAGCGTCTTATCATATCGGGACTCTGGCAGTATGCAAGTCTTACGTATCCCTCGCATCCGAAATCGTCGCTCGGAACCAAAAGGAGTCCGTATTTTTTCGCTATGTCCGAAAAATCCTTAGCACTTGGTATAAGTGCCTTGACGAAGAGATAGAATGCGCCCGAGGGATAGACGACCTCGTAGCCGTATTCCGTTAAAGCCTCGTAAAGCATTTTTCTGTTTTCCTCGTAAACGGCAAGATCGGAGACCTTACCGAGACAGTAGGGAACGAGCTTTTGGAAAATGCTCGGAGCGCAAACGAAGCCGAGCGATCTTCCTGCGCCTGCAATTGCTCTGAAAACGGATTCCGCATTCTCGGCCGTAGGCGAGACCATTGCGTATCCTATTCTTTCGCCCGGGATAGAAAGAGATTTGCTGAACGAGTAGCAAACTATAGTGTTATCGTAGTATTTCGGGATAAATGGAGCGTTGATCCCGTCGTATACGAGCTCTCTGTAGGGCTCGTCCGAGATTATATAAATGGGCTTCCCGTATTTCTTACTCTTTTTTGAAAGAAGCTCTGCGAGAGCCTTTACGTCGGATCTTGAGTATACCGCGCCCGTGGGATTATTGGGGGAATTGACGATCACCGCGGCAACCGTTTCGTCAAGCGCATCCTTGATAGCGTCGACGTCAAGTCCAAAATCCTTTTCTCTTGCGGGGACTATCTTAAGAGTTGCGCCTGCCGCCTCAACGAAAACTCTGTATTCGGGGAAGAAGGGCGAGATAACTATAACGCTTTCACCGGGCGTCGTAAGTGCCGTGAGCACCGAGGTGAGAGCCGCCGCCGCGCCTGCCGTCATATAAATGAGGGAGGGATCGATCTCGATTCCGTGGGACGAAGACGTATACTCCGCAATAGCGCGCCTTACGTTAGCGTCACCCTCTGCCGAGGTATATCCGTGGAGCTGTGTGGGAGAGGAGCCCTCGATAAGCTTAAGGAGTCCTGCGTTAACGTCTATAGGAGGCTCAACGCTCGGATTTCCGAGGGAATAATCGAAAACGGCATCCTCGCCAAGCTCTGTCTTCATCTTCTTTCCAAATTCGAAAAGCTCTCTTATCGTAGAACGGTTAGTACCGAGAAGACGCATTTTTTCATTGATCACAAGCCTTACCTCCTAAATTTCTTCGCCCGCGCGCATATATTGTAATAATTCATTATATCAGTTTATTTAGCGAGAGTCAATGTATATTTGATAAAAAATTTTGAGAATTTTTTGGAAGAAGGAGAGTGCATCCTCTTCACCGAAATCCTCTCGGCAAAAGGTCTTTGTGCCGAGAAAAAGACTCGTCGTGCGTTAGAAAAGGACAAGGAAGGCGTCCGCAGAATTTTTCAAAAGAGCATTGTCGCACACCTGTAAAATATGAAAAAAGCGGTCGAACTCACCTAAAAACGTATCGAAAAATATAAAATAACAAAGAAGGACCGTAACGGTAAGTGTCCTTGCTCTGCGGTAGATATTCTTTAAAATATGCCGTTTTTTCTTCGTCCTTAAGCGAGATAATAGCACACCGTAAAACAAGTGACGACAATATGCACCAAAGGACTCGTAGAAGCCGAATGAATACGGTCGCATCCTGCGATATCTTAACTTCTTTATCCGTTGTAAAATTCGCCCCGTCGGTGCTATAATCAATTCTAAAAAGGAAATAAGGAGATCAAAAATGAGTATTAAATTTTTGCGGCTGATGCTATTCGTTTGTCTTGCATTTGTCCTTTCGGCGTTTTCTCCCGTTAAAGCGAACGGATACAACGCCCCCTGCGCGAGCGGTGATGCGGCACTTATCAGAGAAAAGGAAAGGACGGTCTTTACCATTGATAGCTCGGATCACTTTTCCGAGGGTGCGATCGAAAGATCGGCGAACTCTTATACGGCTGAGAATGAGGGAGGCGCGCGTGTCTCTTACATAGTAGAGACACTTGACGGTATGTATCTTGCCGGAGGACTCGGCACCGAGGTGCGCCATGAGAGCCTTTCGGAGCTTTTGCAAGTGATAGCAGAGGACGGAGCACTGATAGAATTTTCGGGTGTATATTCCGAGGAAAATATATCTATAGATAAGAGCGTTACGTTATCGGGAGATCTTTTCCTGAGCGGTGCTCACCTCTCGTTATCGGGAGACCGCGTTGAGCTTCTTAATTTTGATTTTCACGGTAGCGACGCTTCGGTTCATATCAAGCGAGGCACTACTGTAGGCAGATCGGGTGCCATCAACGTCAGCGGCGGTGCTGCCATTATCCTCGATTTTCATTCGGGTGCCTGCTTTTTGGCAGAGGGGATAAACGTCGGTGCGGAGCTTCGCGGTGCCGCGATCCTTTGCGAGCTCGGAAGCGTAGAAATACACGGCGGAAGTATAATAAATAAATACGGTGCCGCGGTTGAAAATCACGGTAGCCTTTCTATATCGTCGGATGCCGTGCTGAGTGGCGTAAGCTACGACGTTGTTACTGACAGACCGATAACGCTCGTCAAAGGCGACTCGGAGCCTTCGTATGAGCTGCGCACGAAATACGATGCGTTTTTTGATAAGGGAAGCTTTAGCGTAATATTCAGAGGTGCCGATGAGGGCGCGCTTAAAAGAATCTCACTTTTCGATGCCTCGGGCGAGAAAATTCGTCTTGAATATTTTGAGTCAAGCAAATATACGGACGAGAAAAACGTTCTTGCGGCATATCTTCCGTACACGCTTAGGCTATATAGCGGTGGCGAAATATATTCCTCGGTGAGCTTTATTGAAAACGAGATCATAGAAGCTCGCGATGAGGTAAGAAGAGAAGGCTATACCTTCCTCGGTTGGTATCGCGATGCCGGGTATACCGAGCCGTATTCCTTCGGTCGTACTGAGAGCTGTGACTTTAATCTTTACGCTGCGCATAAGCTCGATCCCCCTGAGTTTGCCATATCCTCGCTTGAATTTACCTACGACGGAAAAGGCCGTACACTCGGCTTTGATTATCTGTATCACACGCTTATGAACGAGGGACAGTTCAGCTTCGTTTGGTACAAAAACGGCACTGCTATACAAAACAGTGCTTCGGGGCTTCAAATAACCAACGTTTTCGATTCAGGTAGCTATTTTTGTAAACTAACGTTCTCATATCGCGGTGATTTCGTGAGCATAACCTCTCCGGAAATAACGGTTACCGTTCATAAAAAGACGGTTTTTAAGCCGAGTGATATATCGAAGACCTATTGCGGAGGATCCATAAGCGTTGATATAGAGGAAAGCGCGTATTTCGTTTACGAGAAGACCTCCTTCACCGACGCGGGCGAGTATTATATAGAGCTCACTCTTCGCGACCGAAGTAATTTTGAGTGGAGTGATTCCGGCACCGATACCACGACCGTGAAATTTGAAATTCTGCAGGCGGAAAACACTTTCCTTGAAGAGCCTGCCGCTCTGGATATATACGAATGCGAGGCACCCCGTGTTAAATATTCGCTTAAATTCGGAGATGGGTATGCCGAGTTTTCGACCGACGGAGAGGTATGGGATACGGCACCGCCAAGCGAGGTGGGTGAATATCTTGTGCGAGTCCGCGCGGATGAAACTGAAAATTACACGGGGGTGGTCTCGGAGCCACTGCGGTTTTCGGTTCTCCGTGAGCTTTGCATAGGCATAAAAATAGACAAGCTTCCTCAAAAAACGGTATACCGTGCGTTTGAGGTCCTCGATCTTTTCGGTGCTGAGCTTAGTGCAACCTATAGCAGCGGCAGGAGCGAAAGGATCCCTCTTGAAAAAATAAAAGCGGAGTATAAAAACGGTAGTTGTCTTACGGTGAGCGATACCGCGCTGATACTTGTTTTTGACGGAAGCTCGGTTCCGATCCCCGTGACCGTATTGCCTGCCGAGTACGATCTTTCAGGCGTGCTGTTTGAAGACGGTGAAGCGGTATACGACGGCTTGCGCCATACCCTCGGTGCCACCTGCAACGTCGTCGGCAGGGACGGAATAGCACTTGAATATAAGATCGTTGGCGGCGGCTTTGACGTTGGCACGTACGAGGTTTCTCTCGTCTTTTCGTCCGAGAGTATAAATTACGAGCTGCCCGAAAGCATAACGAGGATTTTGCGGATAACTCCTCTTTCCGTTGAAGCGGAATATTCAAATACCGAGTTTATTTACGACGGCACGGGCAAGCTTCCGACCGTCTCGCTCGTCGGTGCGTTCGGAATGCCGCTTTCCTTCGTTATTAGCGGTGCGGCAACTGATGCGGGGGAGTACGTTGCGAGCGTGACTCTCAATGATAAAAATTACCTTCTCGTAAATCCGAGCGTCGCATTTACGGTATCAAAGGCAGACTTTGATCTTACGGGAGTATATTGGTCCTCCGAGGGCTTCACCTACGACGGCTGTCTGCACTCCGTATTTTTGTCGGGATTGCCAAACGGACTTACCGTCACAGGATACGCCAACGCCAGCTATACCGAGGCAGGCGTTTATTGTGCCGAGGCGAGCGTGGTATACGACGAAAGAAATTACAATTCACCGGGAAAATTTACGCACGTCTGGGAAATAAAACGCAGAGATTACGACCTTTCTTCCTTTACCTTCTCGGATACGGAGCACGTCTATGACGGCGAGTATCATTATCCCACGCTTTCGGGCACACTGCCGATAGGCATTGACGGTATCGCGCTTCGTTATTCCTTTTCCGAGGGAGCCTTGCACGTTCTTGAAAATCGCCTTGCGGTAACGGTGAGCTTTTCGACTCAAAGTAAAAATTATAATACTCCCAAGCCTATGACGGTGCACGTCACGATCACACCGATGCCTATAGAGGTCGAGTGGAAAGACCTCGCCTTCACGTATGACGGCAGTGCGCATATTCCAAGCGCAAAAACAGAAATATGTAAAGTAAAGGTTACAGGTGAGGGCATAAACGCAGGAAAATACACCGCTAAAGCGTATACGGACAATACGGATTACCGTATAATTAATTCCGAAATTGCCTTTGAGATAGCAAAGGCTGAGAACCGTTTCACTACCGCGTTTTCGGTAAGTGACGTCTTTTTCGGTGACTCTCCAAAGGTATATGCCGAAGCCTTTTTTGGAGATGCGGAGTACCTATATTACAAGGATCCCGAACTCACCCGGGCTATATCGTTACCGCTTTCCATAGGAGAATATTATGCGGTCGCTACGGTAACCGAATCACAGAATTATTTAGCTCTCATATCGGCTCCGCTCGCCTTTTCCGTCCTTGAGATACTTCCCGTGGAGCTTAAAATAGAAATAGCCGAACCGCTTTTTGCAATGCATAGTCTCATCGATTTTTCAGTTAAAGCATATCTTGTAAATAACAACGGCTCGGTAACGCATATTTCTTCGGAAAGCCTTTCGGTCGAATATCAAAACGGAGATTCGCTTCGCGCGGGGGATAATAGAGTTACCGTGTCGTACGGCGGATTTTACTGTGAAGCCGAGGTAAGCGTTTCTAAGAATCGGATAACGCTCCCGACCGTCTTCCCCGTGACCTATAACGGCACCGTGATAATTCCCGATGAGCTCAAATCACCTCTTTTTAAAACCGATTTTACGGGTGCAAAGGACGTCGGAGAATATACGGTCGCCCTGACGCTCACCGATAGTGAGAATTACGAGCTTCGTGACGGAATATCCACCGTTACCTTCAAAATTCTGAAAGCACCGATAACTCTGAGAGTGAAGAAAAACGGCTCCGATTATGAGATCGTCGAGGGAAGGCTTTTCGATGGAGATACGCTGCGCGAGGAGTATTACGAGGAGGACGGCAAGATACTTCTTCGCATAGGTAACCCGAATTACGAGCTTACCGTTATTCCTAGGGAAGAGAAAAACGCTCGCGTATATCTTCTCGTTTTCTTCCTTCTCGGAACATTCGTCATTCTTGCCTCGGTCGGTCTTTATATCAGATTTTTCGCGCTTGAAAAGCGCAGTGCGGGTATCCTTGGATCCGCTGAGTTACCCAAGGAAAAAAGGCAGACAAGGGATCACTTGAGCACAATGTCCGCGGAGGATGATCCGCCCCTTGAAACGCTTCTTGCCGTTGATGAAGCGCACGCTAACAATCTTATATCCGATTTTGTAGCGAAAAGCCTTATAACCCCATTGGACGAGGCGGTCTATACCGCGGGAAAGCGCAGATATATCCTGAATCTCGATACCATTTCCGAGAATTTTTCAGCGGGCGAGTGCGTTGATATCAACTCCTTTAAAATGAAAGGACTTCTTCCTTCGGATGCAAGGTACGTTAAGATACTCGCAAGAGGCGTGATAGATAAGCCGATACACGTCCGCGCAAACGCATTCAGTCTTGCCGCAGTAAAAATGATAGCCTTGACGGGTGGCAGTGCAAAGCGCGTTAAAACGTCAAGGATAAAGAACGGTTGATTCCGTACCCTCGACAAAGCTCTATTTATCCCCCCCAGAGCTTTGCCGAGGGCAAATTATTATAGCCAAGCCGAGAAATACGAGCTTGGCATTCGCCTAAAATCTGCGATAATTGTCAAAAAAAACTCCGAAACACCTTGAAAAAGCGAGAGCGTTGTGCTAAAATAGACGTATAAAAACAATACATTACGCGCGAGGTGTGTTATGACTAAAAAAAACGTTGACGTTGCAAAGGTAACTTATATCGCACTGTTTACGGCAATCGTAGCCGTTTTGCAGAGTGTCGGCGGATTTATCAGATTTGGAATGTTTTCGGTCTCTCTTGTTCTCGTTCCCATCGTTATCGGTGCCGCTCTTTGCGGAAAATGGACGGGCGCGTGGCTCGGCTTCGTGTTCTCGATAGCGGTCTTCGTTACCGGAGATGCCGCATTCTTCTTAAGTCTTAATATCCCGGGTACCATAATAACCGTTATTGCTAAGGGAACTCTTGCAGGACTTATATCCGGCATTGCATACGAGCTCGTTGAGAAATTCGGTAGATTTGCCGCGGTAATGACCGCCGCATTGGTTTGTCCCATCGTCAATACCGGCGTATTCGTCATCGGATGCAGGCTTTTCTTCTTCGAGTCGGTGAAGGAGTGGGCGATTGGAGAAAACGTTTCCGCAGGAGCGTATATGATAGTATTCCTCGTTGGCTTGAATTTCGTGTTTGAGCTTCTCTTCAACGTCGTGCTCGCTCCGGTAGCGGTAAGACTTATCGATATGAAAAATCCCGCCAAGAAATAATTTTAAAACTCGGCAGTTCAAGATCCGTGAGCTGCCGAGTTTTTTAAGAAAGGTAAAAAATGCAGAGCGTACCGAAAATAGTGTATAAGGACGAAAACGTCGCAGTAATAATAAAGCCCGTCGGAATGCCCTCGCAATCCGATCCCACGGGGGATAAGGATGCAATGACGGCAACCTCGGAGCTTTTAGCATCGCAGGGAGAAAACGGGGCTCTTTGGCTCGTACATAGGCTCGACAGAAACGTCGGCGGACTCCTCGCCTTTGCGAGAAATAAAAAAAGTGCCGCAGAGCTTTCAAGAATAATACAAAGCGGTGTCTTTTCGAAAAAATACGTTGCCGTTTGCCACGGTGAAGCCAAAGAGGGTGAATACCGCGATCTTCTCTACAAGGATACCGCCACGAATAAGGCTTACGTGGTTAAGACCGAAAGGCGCGGTGCCAAGGAGGCTCGTCTTGAGCTTTCGCGCCTCGCTACCGCAGAGGACAAGAGTCTCGTTCACGTAACGCTCGATACGGGCAGATTCCATCAGATAAGAGCTCAGCTTTCCTCAAGAGGAAATTCACTCGTCGGTGATAAGAAATACGGCAGTAAGGATGCAAAAAGGCGCACACCGTGTCTGTTTTCGCGCGAGATATCCGTATGCCTGTTTGGAAAGAAAATAAGCGTTACGGCACTTCCCGATATAGAAGAATATCCTTGGAATCTTTTCTCCGAGGAAGTATATGAAAGGATAAGCGAGCTTTAAAATACGTATTTTCTCGCTTTACGATGCTATGAATAAAACCGAAAAGCTTTATTATACCGACGCCTATATAAAGGAATTTGATGCAGAGGTCATCTCCTCTTTTGCGTGTGAGCTTGGCTTCGATACCGTGCTTGATAAGACGGCGTTCTTTCCCGAGGAGGGCGGTCAGTATTCCGATAAGGGATATATAGACGGAGTGTTCGTGTATGACGTTCGCGAAAAGGACGGAATTATACATCATTATTCAAAAGAATCGATAAATGTAAACAAAAGTGCTCATTGTACCATAGATTTTGAAGAAAGATTCGATAAAATGCAACAGCACACCGCCGAGCATATGATATCGGGATTTTTGCATAAGCTCTACGGAATAGAGAATACCGGCTTCCATCTCGGTGCGGTCGACGTAACCCTTGATACGTCCTTGCAGGTAACGAGAGAGCAAATGGCAGAGGTCGAGCGTCTCGTAAATCTTGCCGTGTGCAGAAATATCAAGATAGAAACCTCATTCCCCTCGTCAGAGGAGCTTCCCACTCTTCAGTACCGATCCAAGCTCGATCTTACCGAAAACGTAAGAATAGTAGATATCGGAGACGTGGATTCCTGCGCCTGCTGTGCCCCCCACGTAGCCTTCACAGGTGAGGTCGGATTCGTTAAGCTCGTAGATGCGGTAAAGCGTAAGGAAGGCTCAAGGATCCGTATGCTCGCAGGAAAAAGAGCGTACGATTATATAGCAAAAATAACCTCAGAGGCGAGTGCCGTATCAGTGATGCTTTCGGCACCCGTGACGGATATATCGACCGAGGTCGAAAAGCTTTTAAATTCAAAATGCGCCCTCGATTCAAAAATTAGCGCAATGGGAAAAGAAATGGCAGAGCTTCTCGCCGCCTCGTTTGTCGGAGCTGAAAAGAATGCGGTCTTCTATTATCCGTCTCTTGATGCCGAGGCAATGCGCACCTTCGTCAACAGCTGTGCGGGAAAGGTAAAGGGAACTCTCGTTGCCCTCAGCGGTGAAGAGGGGGATTATAAGTACGTTCTCTATAACGCAAACTGTGATTTTGGTGACACGGTCAAGAACGCAAACTCCGCCCTTAACGGAAGAGGCGGAGGAAAAGCACCCATGGCAAGCGGAAGCTATAAGACCTCGCTTCTCGAAATTAAAAAATATTTTGAGTTTTAATTCGTCGGACTTTATTCTCAGAAAAGCATACAACTCTAAAAGCTCTATATAAATTCATATGAAAAAGCGAGAACTCCTGCGGAATTCTCGCTTCATAAAATTATTTAATATCGAAATTAAGAAGAATGCTCTTTTTTGTGGGTTTAAGCTTCGTGAGCTTAACTCCCGCGCATTCAAGCATACGTCTTGAGTTAGCATCCGAGGTGGTGTCCTTGTATTTATCCGAGAGATAAATAACCTCGGTGATGCCTGCCTGAATTATTGCCTTTGCACATTCGTGGCAAGGGAAGAGTGCTACGTATATTTTGGACTCAGCGAGAGATTTGCCTCTGTTGTTGAGAATAGCGTTAAGCTCCGCGTGAACAACGAAGGGATATTTGGTTTCGCCCTCGTCTGCGTTTCTGTTCCAAGGAAACTCGTCGTCGGAGCATCCCTTCGGGAAGCCGTTGTATCCGGTCGAAAGAATTCTGTTCGTCTCGTCTACGATGCA
>JBGVKA010000021.1:0-6116 GCA_045129715.1 Eubacteriales bacterium
TCTCGATAAGAGGCTTAGTGAGGTATTCCTTCTCGTTGCAAATTCCACCGCCTATCGAAATCACGTCGGGCTGGAAAATGTTTATCATATTCGTGATACCCTCCGCAAGATATCCGATATAGTTATCCACTATCTCGCGTCCCCAAGCGTCACCGCGCTTCATAGCGTTGAACGCAGTTCTTGCAGATACGTTACCGCCGTCCTTTTCGGAAAGGTCGAAGAGAAGCGATTTTACGCCCTTGAGCTTAAGCTCGTTCATCTTTTCTCTCGTCATAGCCGAAAGAGCCGTAGCGGAGGAATAAGCCTCCCAGCATCCGCGTCTTCCGCAGGAGCACTGACGGCCACCTGCCACGATAACGGTATGTCCGAGCTCTGTTCCCGAGCAGTTAATACCGCCGTCAAAGATCTTTCCGTCCATAATGACACCGCCGCCAACTCCGGTGCCGAGCGTTATCATAACCGAAACGCTCGCGCCCTTAGATGATCCGACAAGATATTCCGCAAGCGTTGCCGCATTGGCATCGTTAGCTATATAAACGTCTTTTACGGGAAGATACGATTTGAATATCTCTGCTATCGGGAAGTTGGAAAACGGAAGATTGTTCGCGTATTCGATGACTCCGGTCTTCGTATTTGCAGAGCCGGGCGAAGCAATACCAACGTACTCTATATCCGAAAGCGAAAGCGAGTTTCTTTCTATTATCTGCTGGGCGAGTGCCGCCATGTCCGCTATTATACACTTAGGATCTCTCTGTGCGCGAGTGGGCACCGATCCCTTATCGATCATTTTAAGATTTTCGTCGCAAAGACCTATGGCAATGTTAGTTCCGCCAAGATCAACACCAATGGTATACATAAATTTACCGTCCTTTTCTTCGTAACGCTTATCCGCGCAGGCGCAGGTCTGCCATGCAGATCTACATTATATAGAGTATATATTATTTTGAGCGTAATGTCAAGTGTATATGCGATGAAAATTGCATTTGAAAACGGCTTCGTTCACAGAAAATTAACATTTTATTTCGCAAATGTATTGAAATATACACCAAAATAGTATAGAATATATTAGGAAAAAATAAAGTCGAAGAAAATCAATAAAAAACGAACGGAAATTAACAAAAAATGAAAAGATTTGTATATGCAGATAACGCGGCTACTACTCCCGTGAGCCGCGAGGTCATAGAAGCTATGGCTCCCGTATTTGCGAGCCAGTGGGGAAACCCGTCAAGCCTTCATTCGAAGGGAAGAGAAGCAAAGGGACTCCTTGACGATGCGAGAGAAAGAATAGCAAAGGTCTTCTCCTGCAACGCATCCGAGATATATTTCACCTCTTGCGGAAGCGAGTCGGATAACTGGGCTATAAAGGGTGCCGTAAGCCGTCTTGCAAAGAAGGGAAGAAACCATATCGTTACCTCTGCGATCGAGCATCCTGCGGTGCTTAATACCTGCCGTGAGCTTGAGAAGGCAGGATACCCCGTAACCTACGTTGGCGTTGACGCTGACGGTGTGGTAGATCTCGACGAGCTCGAGGCTGCGGTCACGGAAAAGACCGCTATCGTAGCGGTAATGTACGCCAACAACGAGGTTGGAACCATTCAGCCTATCGAAAAAATAGGAAACATAGCACATAGCAAGGGAGCTCTTATGTTTACCGATGCAGTTCAGGCGGTCGGTAACGTAGATATAGACCTCTCGAAGCTCCCCGTCGATATGCTCGCTCTCTCGGGCCATAAGATCCACGCTCCCAAGGGCATCGGTATGCTTTATATAAAGAAGGGAGTCGTAATAGATAGCCTTATAAACGGTGGCGGACAGGAAAAGCGCAAGCGTGCAGGAACCGAAAACCTTCCCTACATCGTAGGACTTGCAAAGGCACTTGAGATCGCTACGGCTAAGATCCCCGAGCTCGACAGAGTCGTTAAAATGCGTGACAGACTCATCACCGAGCTTGAAAAGATCCCCTATTCCAAGCTTAACGGTCACAGAACCGAAAGACTTGCAGGAAACGTAAATATCGGCTTCGAGTTCATCGAGGGCGAGAGCATGCTCCTCTGGCTCGATATTTCGGGCATTGCGGCATCCACGGGATCTGCCTGCTCCTCAGCATCACTTGAGGCGTCTCACGTTCTTCTCGCGATGGGCGTGCCTCACGAGAAGGCGCACGGCTCGGTCCGTCTTTCCATAACTCACGAAACCACCGAAGAGGATATAGATTATATCATCGAAACGCTTCCTCCCATCATTGAGAAGCTTCGTAATATGAGTCCGCTTTGGGAGGACGTAGTAAAATCCGGAAGAGCAAACGGATAAAATCAATAAAAATAAGATCACATAAGAAAAGGATATAAAAATGCAGTACAGCGAAAAGGTAATGGATCATTTTATGAATCCCCGCAACGTCGGTGAGATCGAGAACGCAGACGGCGTGGGAACTGTAGGAAATGCAAAATGCGGAGATATAATGAAAATGTATCTCAAAATAGAGAACGACGTTATAACCGACTGTAAGTTCAAGACCTTCGGATGCGGAGCGGCTATCGCGACCTCCTCCATGGCAACCGAGCTTATAAAGGGACGTACGGTAAGCGAGGCTCTCAGCCTTACAAACAATGCGGTAGTAGAGGCTCTCGACGGACTTCCCGCAGTTAAGGTGCATTGCTCCGTTCTTGCCGAAGAGGCAGTAAAGAGCGCACTTGCGGATTATTATACCAAGATAGGCAGACCTATCGATTTTGAGGTTGAGTCCGACGAGCACGAGGACGAGCACTGATCACGATAATTTAATCAAACACTGCGGACCGAAGATCTTTAAAATAGCTTTCGGTCCGCTTGTTGTATACGATAATATAAAGGAGGTAAAAAATGAAAATACTTCTCGGACTTTCGGGCGGAGTTGATTCAACCTACGCCGCACTTGCTCTTAAAGAGAGCGGTCACGAGGTCGAGGCGGCAGTTCTCCTTATGCACGAGCACACGAGCATTGCCGAGGCAAAGGAATCCGCGGACTCTCTCGGTATACCGCTTCACGTAATAGACGTAAGAGAAGAGTTTGAAAAAGTGGTAAAGGCAAACCTTGTAAACGAGTATATGAATGCAAGAACACCCAACCCGTGTGTAGTTTGCAACAGTGAGATCAAGTTTTATTACCTCTTGAAATACGCCCTTGAAAACGGCTTTGACAGAATAGCTACAGGGCATTACGCGGGCATAAAAAGGCTTTCCGACGAGCGCGGCGAATATTACGGTATAACGCGCGGTGCCGATGCGAAAAAGGATCAGACCTATATGCTTTGGAGACTCGATCAAACGGTACTTTCTAAGCTTTCGTTACCTCTTGAGAGCTTCGTTAAAAACGACGTAAGAGAGAAAACGCGAGAGAGCGGACTTTCCGCCGCCGAAAGAAAGGATAGCCAGGAGATATGCTTCCTTCCCGACGGTAATTACGCAGAGTATATAGAGAGCGTAAATGGAAGATCAAAGCCCGGAAAATTCATTGACGAGAGCGGTAAGGTGCTCGGTGATCATAAGGGAATAATATATTACACCGTAGGACAGAGAAGAGGACTCGGAATAAGCTCCACCTCAAGAATATTCGTCACGTCAATAGATCCGAAAACGAACACCGTGACTCTGTCTAGTAACGATTCCTTCGCAAGCTACGTTAAAATAAGCGGAGTCGTTTATTCGGGTATGAGAGAGCCAAAGGATGCGTGTGAAAGAGAGCTTAGCGTAAAGCTCAGGTATTCAGCACCCGCTGTAAAAGCGCGTGTCATTTTCCGTGGAAGTGAGGCAGAGATATATCTCGAAGAGCCCGTAAGAGCCGTTACTCCCGGACAGTCTGCGGTTATTTACGACGGTGATCTTCTTGTAGCAGGCGGATTTATAGATTTTGCGGAAAAGAGATAAATTTACGCTAAAAGTAAACAAAAGATAACAAAAAAGTGGCGGTTAGCCACCTTCTCTACAAGAGATTTGGTGATCAACCGCCGCTTTTTTGTTTTATTTTAAGATGCAAGAGCAAGCAAAACGTAGAGTAAACCAAACGCTATGCAAACGAGTCCGAGAACGACGAGCATAGGCAAAAGCATCATTTTAACGCTTTGGAAATACGTGCGCCATTTCTCGCGCCAGCCGGATCTTACGATACCGTCAGGCTCCTTGCCTCTTATAGCCGACATATCCGCAATGGATCTGCCGTCGTCAAAATAAACCGTTTTCGGCTTTCTTTTCTTTTTGTTGCTCATTTTTTCATCCTTTTAATTAGTTTGCGCAGTACTTATCCTCAAGCAAGTGGCAAGCAGCAAAGTGCTCGGGCTCGTATTCACGGTAAACGGGAACCTCGGTCTTGCAACGCTCGGTAGCATAAGGACAACGCGTGTGGAATCTACATCCCTTAGGAGGATTAGCCGGTGAAGGAATATCTCCCTGGAGAGTGATCTTTTCCGACTTTTCGTCGGGATTTGGGTTGGGAATTGCGGAGAAGAGAGCCTGAGTGTAGGGATGAAGAGGATTATCAAAGATATCCTTCTTGTTACCGAACTCCATCATAACTCCAAGGTACATAACGCCGATCTTGTCCGAAATGAACTTAACGACGGAAAGGTCGTGGGAGATGAAGAGATAAGTAAGTCCCATCGACTTCTGAAGATCCTTAAGAAGATTGATGACCTGCGCCTGAATAGAAACGTCAAGCGCGGAAACGGGCTCGTCGCAAATTACGAGCTTAGGTTTAACCGAAAGAGCTCTTGCAATACAGATTCTCTGTCTCTGTCCACCGGAGAACTCGTGAGGATAACGCTCGTAGTAGTAATCACGAAGACCGCACTTATCCATAAGATCAAGAACGTAATCCTTAACCTCGTCCTTGGGAACTATGTTATGTACGAGAACGGGCTCGGAAAGGATATTTCCGACGGTCGATCTCGGAGGAAGAGAGGAATAAGGATCCTGGAATATGATCTGCATATCCGTTCTGATCTTTCTGGTCTGGAAATCGGGGCAGAAGGTGATATCCTGTCCGTTGAAGATGATCTCACCTTCCTCGGAGGGATAAAGCTTAAGAATGGTTCTTCCCATCGTGGTTTTTCCGCATCCGGACTCACCAACGATACCGAGAGTCTCACCCTGCTTAAGCACGAACGATACGTCACTTACTGCGGAAAGCTCCTGAGTTACGGTACCGAAAACGGTCTTCTTAAGAGGGAAGCACTTACGAAGGTTTCTTATCTCAAGAATACCCTCGGACTCTACCTTTCTCAAATAAACGTCGTTGTTTATCTGAGTCTGAGCGGAAAGAGCACCCATCCAGATGAATACGATTTCAGCGACGATAATTGCTGCAAGCACGATAAGAGCAACCGTAAGTGCGGTGCCTACTGCAGCGATCTCGGTCGCGGAGAAGATAACCTTGAGAAGAAGCACGGGAACCACGAGAACGAACACCTTTGCGGCACTTATGCAAGCACCGATAAAGGAATTTTTCTTAGTGGATTCAGTGATTCTTGCATCGTTCTCCTTCTTAGCGGAGAACTCGTCAACGAGCTTTGCGGTCTCGTATAACCAGTAGAATACGTAACCGGGAACAAGGAGGGAAAGAAGAACCTCATCGCCCTTGTTTCTTCTCGTTTCGTCCTTTCCTACTCTGTTAAGGAAGGCGGTAACCTTACCTATCCAGCCGAAGAAGAGTCCGAGTCCGAGAGTGAAAACGTTAAGAAGCACGAACGAAAGCTTAGAGCAGTAGGGGCTTCCAACGCTTCTTTCGGAATAAGCAACGTTGTTGGTGATGCCGTTCTTTTCTGCAAGTGCGTTGATCTGGTTCTGAGCCATGATCAAAAGCGCAAGCTGGATCATGCCGGGAACGAAGAGTATCGCAACGATAAGTCCGAGAAGAACTACGAAAAGACCGGAGTTTTCAACGGTGAAGATGACCTTCATGGTGAGGATAATCTGCACAAGGAGAACGAGAGCGACGGTACAAGCTACGGACTGAATTGCAACGAACAGAGTCTTGAACCTGTTCTTGCCGTTCTCCTCATCGTTGATATCGTTTGAAAGATTGTACGCCCAATATGCCGCATAGAAGGGAACGAACATATTGAGAAGCGTCTTGGTCTCGG
>JBGVKA010000022.1:0-6197 GCA_045129715.1 Eubacteriales bacterium
AGCAAAGCCGAGTCGACAAGCTTGCTTGTCAGCGAGGCGGCGAAGATTGCTCCGCGAGCGTTTTGCTCTTGCAAAACAAAGTGCGAAGCACCGCCTTGCAAAAGGCGGGCTCGCAAGGAGTATATTCTCACCACCTCTCCGGGAACCGAAACTCCTTGGTACGAGGAGAATGACGGAAGCTGGGAGATAAGTGTAAATCCTTGATCGGATTTACACAATAAAATCCATTTCGGTGAAATGGAATAAATCCACTAAGGTGGATGAAATCGCTATGCGATTAAATCCGACTACGTCGGGTTAATAGAAAACGAAGGGCTTAGCCGAGAAATCGGCTAAGCCCTTTTGATATATCTAAGCGTAACTACGCGGCGTACCATGTGTTTTGTATCAAAAATGACAAAGAGTATCAAAATTGGTATTGACAGTTGTATATATGTTTGCTAAAATAAAGCAAGGCATTATATAAAATAATGTGCGAAAAGTCCATTTTGTTTTTTTGTATCATTTACGTTATCCGCCGACTAACGTATAATTAAGTTGGCATAGTGCCTTTAAAAATAATAGGAGGTTTTTGTATGAAAAGCAAAAACAGAATAACATCGGTCGTCATCTCGATATTTATGCTTATCGCGATGATATGCTCCATGATCCTCGCTGCGGGTGCTGCGGAGTCAGCTGCATTGAGCGTTGATGCAATGGAGGCGATCCTTGCGGACGAGACTATTGCCTCGAGCAAGAAGGGAGATACCGTTAAGCTTGATAAGGACGGATACATTGGTATTCCCATAGAGATATCGGTATACTATTCGGGTGAAAACGGTGACGTTATTACCGGCAAGGATATTGATGCTACTCCCGTAGTAATTTACGTTGTAAATGCTAATATCGAGCGCATTGGAACGGATAGTGACGTCGATATTATTCATTCTATGCTCGACAGAGGATACATCGTAGTTATATTTGACTACCTCAATAACGCTAAGTCGGTGAGCCCCGATCTTGATTGGTCGGTGCAGAGCGTTCGCGCAAAGGTCACCGACGGAACTTACGTTACCGGAGCAGGTCTTCCCGATGGCGCTTATAACAATAATATGGTAGTTCCGGCAGGATACAATATCGAATTCAATCACGTTTATTGGGAGATCGATAAGCACGCGGCAGACGGAACTCTTGAGAGAATAGTTGAGGTCTGGAATAATGACTTCCGCGCCAAGAAAAAGGACGTAGTGATCAAATGGGTGGACTACGACGGAAATCGCAAGGCTACTCAAAAGGGCATCGACGGATCGGATCCCGTTTGGCTCGATTCGAGCGGCAAGGCTGATGCGAACGGTGAATACATCAAGATCAGCTACACTAAGGCGGAAAAGATAGAGGACTGCGTTAAGTCCGACGGAACTCCGATCGACCTTAACCTCTATATGCATATAATCTATCCCACCTCTCCTTCGGGGGACGTTCCCGTTATGGTGCTTTCGGGCTCGAGTGAGCATCTTGCGAGCGGAACGCAAAAGGTGGATCGCCCTCAGCTCAACGGCTTCCTCTTCAACGGATACGCAGGCGTTGCCTTTGATCACGGATACGTTCCCATGACTCGCTCCGATCATTACGGATACTTTGACGGTGACGATGCGGACAGTATAACCGGAGATAACGCTACCTATTCCATACATAACTTCAACAACTCCCGCATCGATACCGCGGCAATGAGATACATCCGCTATCTCTCGGCATCGGAGCACGATAAATATACCTTTGACAACGACGCTATAGGCGTTTACGGTAACTCCAAGGGCGGATGGGCAACTATGCTTGGCGAGGCGGATCCCGATATAAACGCAGCGAGAAGAATTCTCGCAGGCTATAACGGAAAAACGCGCTATGAGAACGGCAAGACCGAGGACGTCACCTTTGGTAACGGCTACGTTATCGACGGCGGTGAGGCTCAGCCCTGGCTCACCTATAACGGAGAGTCATTGAGAAACGGCTCGGATATGATCTATATGAGCTGTGGCTGGGGTGCGCAGAATATAACCTCTTTCCACGTTCCTACGTTCATTTCCTGTAACCTTGGTGACGGATCCTATTACAGTACCTCTAACCAGTACGTAAACGCTGCGAGAAATGCAGATATCGTTGCAATGTGGTTTGAGGTAAATCAGGGACACACGTTCGCGTGTGACACCGATATGAGATACGGTGTAAATACGTATCAGGCGTTCTTTGATTTTGCGGCTTATCACCTTAAGGGTGAGACTGTAAAGGTGGTTTACGTCTCCAGAGATGCAGACGAATACACGGGAATGCCCTCAAACGCGCCCATCGTAGTTAAGTTCACCGGCTCCGTGAGTGCCGAGGACGTTGCTAAGATAACTCTCGTAAACTCTCGCGGTGAGGCAGTTGAAGGCACTTGGACCTCTCAGTTTGGAAACACCGAGTGGACTCTCGCAACTCCCACGCTCGATTGCAACGAGACCTATACTCTCGCAGTTCCCGCAGGAATCAAGGGTGATAACGGCAAGGCAATGACCGAAGAGTATACCTACGAGTTCCGCACAGGATACGAGAAGGCAAACGATATAAGCGCTATTACCACCGATAAGGGTACTTATCTTTACTTCACTATGCCCGACGCTTCATCCGTTTCGGAGTTTAAGGTCGACCTTTATAAGCTTCGTCTTTACGTTTCCGACGACGCTGTAAACAAGCTCAGGGTCTACGCTCTTTCGGGCTTCAGCGTAAACGCTCCCGATAAGTCAACCGTAGGTGCGCTCGTTGACACAGTTGCGGTTGCGGGTGTCGGACAGTACGACGTAGACGTAACCGATGCACTTTCCACCGCGAGAAAGGGAAGCATCGTTGCATTCCTCATTGAGCAGGTCAACGCTGCAGGCGAGACCGTAGTGCACAGCTCTCCTCTCGTAAGTGATCTCGGCAGCTGTAAGAAGGGCGGAAAGGTAAACACCACGCTCACCACCGCTCCCGATGGAACTAAATCCTGGAAGATACACAAATTCGTAGCAAATACCTCTTACACCAACGATAGCTTCTATCAGAATTACGCGACTATATTTACCAACGATGCGATCATCAAAAGCGGAACTCTTACCGAGAGTGACGTTGGCAGAACCTTCAGAATAAGCTTTAAGGTCTACGATACCACCTCGAGAATTATCAGCGTACAGATGGCTACTCTTTCCGCTTCGGCTTCCTCCTTTGCGGATTACAACGTATCCTATTATAACGTATATACCAAGGCAAACGAGTGGGTAGAGGTATCCTTTGAGCATACTGTTTACGAGCCTCTTTGTGCGGATAAGGTAGGCGAAAAGCAGCAGAAGCTTACCGTAATGGCATCTCTTGAGGGCTCGGAAATGAATCCTATGTATTTCAGCGACGTTAAGTCGGTTGAGATACTCACGGACGTTTCGATAGACAAGGCTGAGCTTCTCCTTAGCACTGCCGAGCAGAGAACGAATCCTCTCGTCACCAAATACGGTGTTATTCCCGATAAGTATGCAGACGTTACGAAGTATCCCTTCGTTATCTTCGATAATCAAGGAAACTTCGTTAATGCACACGCTAATTTCCTCGATACCGCAAGCTCTTACGATAACGCCGGCGCACTTCATCTTGCAAAGAGTTATCTTGCAAAGGCAAATTACTGGGATGGCACGAGCTACGGAGATTCTCCCGCTTCGGCATATATAGTAATGAGAGCCGATTATACTATGGCATCAAACGAGCAGTATAACAATATTGCTCAGGTGCAGGGACTTCTTACTATCGATCTTAACGGCTTCACCCTGACCGGTGCGCAGAGCAGAACGATGTTCGGCGCAACCATTAAGCAGTGGAGTGGGTCGGGAGACGCGGATTACTTCCACGATACCGAATTCAAGTTTATCAACGGAGCTATAGTTACCTACGATAAGAGCGTCGTCAATTACAGCTGTAGCGCAGCCGAGTACAAAAGGTTTGATATCTCCTTCGAAAATATTGATTTTAAGGCTCTTGGAAGTGCAGAGAATTTCCTCATCGATTACAACGATAGTGCTTCTAAAAACGGATATCCCAACGTGACCTTCACCAACTGCAGCTTTGATATCAGTAAGTCTACTGCAGATACCGTAAATCTCTTCAAGCTCGGAAACGCTAAAATACAGGCAAATATCACCGTTAACGGATGCAGCGTGAACGTTGGTGATACAGATCTCAATATGATCTTTGAAAACAATTCTGGCGGCTCTGTTACCTTTGCTGAGGGGAAGGGCGGTAATTATCTCGAGATAGAGGTTGGAGGCGCGTCCGTTCCCACCGGAACGTTTAATAACGGCAGTCTTACCTTCGTCAAGGCGTTTGAGTATGAGACTACTACCGTTTACGCACTCGCACCCACGAGCGTTACCTCTTACGTTCCCAAGATGAGCCTCACTCTCGAGAGCCGTCTCGTTATGAACGTGTACGTTCCCGTTGCCAATACCGTAGGATTTACTCTCGACGGTGAGGCGTACGATATCGCGGCGCTTAAGGAGAATATCGTGAACGTTGGCGGCGCTGATTATTATCTTGTCAGCGTTAAGCTCGATTCCGCTGAGGCTGCAAGAAACGTAGCACTCCTCGTAAACGTTACCGCGGGCGATAATACCGTAAAAGGAACGTTCACCTTTACAGTTCCCAAGTATACCGCAAAGGTGCTTGCCGATGCAGATGCGACCGAGGTCGAAAAGACTCTCGCGAAGGACGTCCTCGCTTACGTTAAGGCGGCATATAACTACTTCGTTGATTACAATACGCCCGAGGAGATCGCAAGGGTCAACGCTCTTATAGATTCTATGCTCGGAAGCTATACCTCGGCTCCCACCGTGAGCGGTACCACTAAAAAGGATAGCGCGGGCATCGTTACGGACGTAACACTTAACCTCGACTATAAGCCTACTATCCGCTTCTACGTGACCGATACCTCCGTTTCCTTCTACCTTAACGGCAGACGGCTTAATACGGTGACGGGTACGGACAAGATCGGCACCTACGTTGAGCTTGACGTATACGCATACGCGCTTGCGGAAACCGTTACCTACGGTGACGGCGGAAGCTACCACGTCTCCGATTTCCTTCAGAAATCCAAGGGCGAGGCATACGAAGATCTCGCGGCTTGCTTCGTCAAGTACGTAGAGAGCGCGGCAAATTACAGAAATTCTGTAACTAAAAAGTAAAACGAAAGAGGCTGTCTCAAATGCAAAATTAATAGCGTTTGAGACAGCCTCTTTTAAAATATTAAGCTTTTGATATTTATTCGTAATCGTCGAATTCTTCGCTTTCCTCACGGCGAGCCTCTTCGTCGAGCTCGTCTGCAAATTCAAGACTATCGGTATTGACGTAGGACGCGTCGTTCTTGTGGCTGACGAAATAGTATTCCTCGTCGTCAATATCAAAGATGTTTCCGTGCATGGATAAGCTTTTGCCCGCTACGCACAAAACGTCAAGAAGTCTTTCGGGATTGAAGCTGTCGATCTCGATTCCGATGTCATCATTAGCAAAGGTAATGGAAACCTCCTCTATAGAAGAGGCGTAATCGTAGTTGTCACTGTAAGTAATGTAATCGGGAGTGATCTCGAAGAAATCGTCAAGATCGCCCGAGGTGAGAAAGTCTACGAAGCGCTCAACGTCGGACTTGCTTCCGCTCGCGTAGATCTCAAAATACAATTCATCGTGAAGACGCATAAAACCTCCAAAAATAAGTGATGTTAAAGTATTGTATTTTTTTGTGAAGAAAGTATATCACAGCGATAAGCCGTTTGTCAATACGTTTCCAATAAAAATCTTCCTATTTAATAATATATGCGTGCGCGTGAGATACGCGAATATATGCAAATTAGTAAGATGGAAGGGCGAGACGGGGATTTTTTTGGTGAAAAGGAATAAAAAGTGAAAAAAACTAAAAAAAGTTTCAAAAAAGTGTTGACAATTTAAGAAGTTTGATGTATAATAGGTAAGCTGTCAAGTTGAGGGCACGAAAAACGCCACTTAAAGTACAGCAGATTGACTTCAAGTCGATCACTTGATCATTGAAAATTGAACAACAAAGAAATTTCTTAAAAGCACTGAAAAGTGCGAAGGAATCTCGTTAAAGAACTTTGAAAAACTCATTACAAAGTAAAAAAAGAAGCTAAGACAAAATAGCTCTGAAAAAGATG
>JBGVKA010000023.1:0-6108 GCA_045129715.1 Eubacteriales bacterium
TACAAGCTTTGCGTAAAATTCCTCGGAGAAGACGATTGCGGAAAGGCTTTAGGACTTCTCAGAGACAGAGGAAGCGTGTATTTCCCGCTTATGATGATGTTTCCGGTCTTTCCCGACGATGCGCTCGTTATGATAGCGGGCACGCTTAAAATGTCGATGAAATGGTTTATCCCCTCCATAATCATCGGCAGAGGAATCGGAATTGCAACCATCGTATTCGGATTTGCGGTTATCCCATTTGATGAGTTTACTACCGTATGGCACTGGATAGTCTTCGTCTTGATCTGCCTTGTGGGTATCCTTGCAATATTCTTCTTAGCACATAAATTTAATCAGTTCCTCGATAAGAAGAGAAAGAGTAAGGCACTTGATAACGCCACGAACGAGAGTGTATCCAAAATCGAGAATCCCGAGGCGTCTTTCGAAACAGAAGCTCTTGAAAACACAGAAAATGTAAATTAAAGTTATAAAAAACGCTCAAAAAAGTCTCGTTTTGACTCCTTGAGCGTTTTTTTGTTTTCTTAAATTGTGATAGTCTCGCCGGGCTTAATGCTGTATTCCTTATTATCTACCGAGAAGAAGACCTCGATGAGAGTCGGGTTGTATATTCTCGTGCAGTCGGCACTCGTTATGAGCGAGTTGTACGCGTTTGCATACTCGTAGATCTCAATGTTTGTCGCGTACCAGATATCGTCTTTACCGGAGACCGCCTCGCAGAATTTTTCAAGAACGTCCCAGTTGTCGTTATTGTCAAACTCGTAGCTGTGTCCCCAAAGATAGAAGAGTCTCGGATACTGTCTCGTTAAATATAATCCCTCGAGCTTTAAGGATACGAACTCCTCCGCCCATTTCATAAGATTGGGGTTGTTATGGTGTGCCGTGGGCATCCACGCGAACCAGTCGTTAGGCATATAAAAGGTATTGTTATCTCCGCCGAGAGTTCTTGAATAAACTATGCCGAGATTTTTAAGATAGGAGCGTATGTTATCGTAATTGTTAGTTCCGTCCATACGTCTGATTCCCGAGTCGGGATACGCCATACCTCTGACTATCATTCCAAACTCATTCTCAAGCGTGAGACGGCAGTTGAGCATATCCGTGATAGCTCTTACGGGATCTGCAATTCCGGGAGCAACGTGCGCCTCACCGTGAACGGCTATCTCGTGTCCGTTGTCCAAGAAATATTTCTTGATCTCATCGGGATGGAGCTTGTTGGGAGCATCGTTTTTGCCGAAGCTTCTCGTGTTTAAATTGAAGGTGCACTTGATTCCGTACTTAGTGATGGTTTCCGCAAGTCTCACGTCGGCTCTGATGCCGTCGTCGTAGCTGAGAGTGAGTGCCTTTAGCTTTCCGCCGGGAAAGCGCATAAACTTATATCTCATATTTCTATCCTTTTGAATATTTTTTTAAAAAATCGTGGAGTTATGCAAAAAAGTGTGCTATAATAGATTATCCAAGGCGGATGGCAGTTGAGCTTACGCGTTTTTCTTAGCCTCGATAAACTTGATGTAATTGTTCCAATCGTGGCGAGAGAGGTAATGCGTTCCGCGTCTTACGTGGAAATAGCAGTTGCCCTCGTTGAGTATCGCAGGAGCGGTGGGAACCTCGTCACCGTGAACGAGGCCTGTCATACCGTAGAGCTTATATACGTCATCGGTAAGCGTGAGAGCAAGGAATTCGCTGTTGGGATCTGCCCAGGTGTCCTCCTCTGCGGTTCCTATGATGAGATGTCTCGGAGCAACGAGAGAAAGAAGGAAATGCTGATCGAAGGGAAGCTCGAACTCCTTCTTTGCATACTCAAGATATTTGGGGCAGAACCAGAAGGGGAATCTTTTCGTTATTGCATCGATGTCCTCTCCAACCTTTCCGCGAGAGAGCGCATCACCCGATGCACCGGAGTTGTTTACGCAAGCAAACTTAACTCTTTCGTCGAAGGCGGCGGTGAGGAGCGTAGTTTTTCCGAGTCTTGAGTGACCGATAACCGCAATGTTATCAAGGTCAAACTTATCGAGCGTTTCCATATAATCGATAACGCGCATTATAGCCCACGACCATATAGCGATCTTACCGGGGGCGTGAGGATCGTTTCTGTCAGGGCAAAGAACCTTTGCACATCCGTTTTCGAAATCTCCGTTGTCGCTCGTAACGTCCTGGTAGTTGATCGTGAATACAGCATAGCCCTGGTCTAATATCTCTTCTGTCTGCTGACCCGGGTTGGGAATAGCGTCGGTAAAGCTTATGTGAATAAACGCGGGGATCTTGCCCTTAACGTTTTTCGGAACTACAGAATAGAAAACAAATCCCGTTTCCTTACCGTATACGGATGCACGGAGTGTATGCTTGGTGAGAGTCGCATCTCCTGCGCAGAAATCCTTCTTCGTCACGTCCGAGGTAACGGTGAAGCTATCGGGCTTCGGAGGTATAAATCCGTACTCCTCCTCGCAAAGCAGCTTTTGGATATCGGGCTTTATTGCCTCGAATTCCTCTTTGGTGGTTATTTTCTTTCCGAAGGGCGCGAGCACGTTCGGAACGTTTAAGCCTTCAATTGTGGATCTGACGTTCATAATGCCTCCTAAAAATATTATCATTAAGCCTATTATAACCCTCGAAAAGAGAAAAGTCAATATAAAACAATGAATAAAAGAAAAATAAAGGAGAACGCTATGCGCCGTATTGAAATGCCAGCGGAAGCGAGAAAAATAATAGAGTGTCTGTACCGCGAGGGATACGAGGCGTATATCGTTGGCGGTTGTGTCAGAGACGCGCTTCTCGGAAGAGTGCCGGACGATTACGATATAACCACGAGTGCCTCTCCGCAAGAGATAAAAAGAATATTCGAAAGAACGGTGGATACGGGTATTTCACACGGCACCGTAACAGTTATCGAGAACGGAAGACCGTATGAGGTAACGACCTTCAGGGTGGACGGTGAATACAAGGACAACCGCCATCCCACCTCGGTTTCTTATACCACGAACGTAAGAGACGACCTCGCAAGACGCGATTTTACAGTAAACGCTCTCGCGTACAACGACCGAGAGGGAATAGTCGATGCGTTTTCGGGCATCGAGGATCTTAAAAACGGTATTATAAGATGTGTCAGAAATCCCGAGGAGCGTTTCTCCGAGGATGCACTCAGAGTTCTTCGCGGAATAAGATTTTCCTCGGTGCTCGGCTTTG
This sequence comes from Eubacteriales bacterium, assembly GCA_045129715.1. GTDB lineage: Bacteria > Bacillota > Clostridia > Oscillospirales > CAG-272 > UBA1740. The sequence continues at coordinate 3,181 of JBGVKA010000023.1, forward strand.
AGATCGAAGAGGAAACGAAGCGCGGAATAAGAAAGCTTGCAAACAATCTTTCGTCAATATCAAGCGAGCGCATCTACGTAGAGTGGAAAAAGCTTTTATCGGGGCGCGGTGCTTACGACGTGATATGCGATTTCAAGGACGTGATAGAAGTCTTCGCCGAAGAGCTTAAAGGCATCGAGATGCCACCCCGTGATAGCTTTTGCGGACTTTCGTACAACGAAAGACAGCTTGTGCTTTTCGCATTGTGCGAAAGCTCTTCAGCGTTCGGGACGTTCGCTAAAAGAATTAAAATGGACTCTAAAACGAGAGATGCGAGTATCGCGGTCTTAGATGCAATAAGAGAGCTTGAGTCTCAAGATACGGATCCGAGACTCTTCGTGATAGGAAAGCGTGACGAGGTGTCGCTCTGTAGCGCAAAGATAGCAGCGGCACTCGGTAAATGCGAGAGGGAGACGCTTGATGAGGTGAAGGAGCTTATAGGCTCCGATGCTCCGAGAAGAGTATCTCAGCTTAAAATAAACGGCAACGATCTCAAAGAGCTCGGTATTCGCGGTGAAGCTATAGGCGAGACTCTCGCAAAGGCACTCGGTGCCGTTGCGCTCGGTACGGCAGAGAACGAAGCAGAATCGTTGCTTGAATATGTCAAGAGCGCAAAAATGTAAAACAAAGTTGTCGTAACTGTGCGTTTTGCTTGGGTTTTTACCTAATCTCGTTAAAAATTCAAAGGTGCAAATTCGCATCTTGAATTAATAGGATAACAAGAAAATAATAAATTTTTAAAAGGAGAAAAAACGGGCTTTTGACCGAGATCTTCTCCTTTTTTGCTCGGTATCCTCTTGACTAATCCCGTGCTTTGTGTTAATATATGTTATTATTTAAAATAAAACGAGGTTTTACAAATGGCGTTTGATGCTTGTATGATGAGGGCGGTCCTTTCAGAATTTCAAAAGGATTTCCCCGAGGCTAAAATTGAAAAAATACTTCAGCCTGCCAATGATGAAATAGATTTCCTTATTCATCACGGTAAGCTTTCCTCGCGCCTTTTGTTCAACGTTGGACCTAACGCACCGAGACTTCAGCTTACCTCGATAGCCAAGGAAAATCCCTTGAAGGCTCCGATGTTTTGTATGCTTTTAAGAAAGCGTCTTCTCGGAGCGCGAATAACGTCGGTCTCTCAACCGAGCTTTGACCGTATCGCGAGATTTACCGTTTCGGGATACGACGATATGGGCTTCCCAACAGAGATGATCATCGTCTGCGAGATAATGGGAAAATACGCGAATTTCATTCTTCTTGACGGTGAGGATAAAATAATTTCCGCGCTCAAAATGATAGATTTTTCCGCAAGCACCATCCGTCAGGTATTGCCGGGATTAAAGTATCAGGCACCTGCGATGCAGGATAAGATAATTCCGCTTGAGATAAGCCGTGAAATCTTTTTTGAGAAGGCAAACGCCTTTTCGGGAGAAAAATCCGCGGAGAAATTTATCACGTCAACCTATTCGGGAATTGCAACCCAGATCGCGCACGAGCTCGTTTATAGAGCCGCAGGAAATATTGACGTGCCTCTTTGTGCCGTTGACCTTGAAAGGCTCTACTCCGTCTTCGAAGAGTGGCAGAGAATTTTGATCAACGAGACGTATACGCCGACCGTTGCAATAGACAGATCGGGAAAGCCGATAGATTATTCCTATATGCCGATCAGCTATCTTGGAGACTACGCGACCTATAAGTCCTTCGATAGCTTCAGAGAGCTATTCGACCTTTATTTTGCCGAAAAGGACAGACTTGAAAAGATCCATCAGCGCGCTCACGATATAAGAACGCTTCTCTCAAACGCTAAAAACAGGACGGAAAAGAAGCTCGCAATACAAAGAGATGCGCTCAGAGACAGTGCTCGCGGTGAGGAGTATAAGCGCGCAGGCGATCTTATAACCGCAAATATATACAAGATCAAGCGCGGTGACAAGAGCTTGACGGCGGTTGATTATTACGACGAGAATTGTCCGGAAATCGTGATAGAGCTCGACGAAAGACTCTCTCCTGCCGCCAACGCCCAAAGAATGTATAAGCTCTACAACAAATGCAAGACCGCAAAGGCGGTCCTCGGCGAGCAGATACTCAAGTGGGAGGAGGAGTTAAAGTACATCGAGAGCGTTCAGGTGTTCCTTGACTCTGCCGCTACCGAGCAGGATATCTCCGATCTTCGCGACGAGCTTTATTCGTCAGGCTACGCCTCTCGAATGAAGGGGTATAAGCCTATGAAGCAATCACGCTCCAAGCCCCTGACCTTTAAGACGAGCGGTGGATTCACCCTCTACGTCGGAAGAAATAATATGCAAAACGATAGACTCACGATGAAGGAGTCAAGCAAGGACGATATATGGTTCCACGTAAAGGATCTTCCGGGATCGCACGTCGTTCTCGTTACCGACGGAGAAGAGCCCTCGGAGCGCGATTATACCGAGGCGGCATCGATTGCCGCAGGCTATTCCAAGGCTACCGCTGACCTCGTTGCGGTTGACTATACCCGTATAAGAAATATTAAAAAGCCGTCAGGCTCAAAGCCGGGCTTTGTGACCTATAAAACGAACTACACGGCTTTCGTGAAGCCGCTTAAGGAGCTTTGATATGGTAGATCTTACAGGACTTCATAAGCATTTTATAATGGAGCATTTGAAGGAGGGAGACGTTGCCGTAGATTTTACTATGGGAAACGGTAACGACACCTTGTTCCTCTCAAAAGCCGTAGGCAAAGAGGGAAGAGTCTTCGCCTTCGATATACAAGAGGAGGCACTCGTTTCCACCCGCGCCTATCTTGAGGAAAACGGCGCACCCGAAAACTACACGCTTATCTGCGATTCTCACCACAAGGTGATGGACTACGTAAAAGAGCCGATAAAGGCCGGAATGTTCAATCTCGGCTAT
>JBGVKA010000024.1:0-2891 GCA_045129715.1 Eubacteriales bacterium
CTCGTATTCGCGCTTAAAGCTTGAAAAAGGAAGCTCAATGAGAAGACACTTGGTGTTGCCTATCACAAGTGCTTCAAGTCCTTTGAGGCGGTTTAATCCCTCGCAGAGCAATATTTCTGCGGCGAGTATCACTCTTGAGTCCGTAGAAGCCGTAAGCTCGCTATTGGCCTTCTCTCTTTTTTCAAGAAAGGCTTCAACTCTATGCATATGGGGATAAAAATGGGGCGTAGCAATAACGGTATCTACCGATGCTCCCTTCGAAAGCTCGATCTGTTTCAATGACGTTTCGATCGAATCAGATCCGTGGTCGGCTTTAGGTAAAATGTGTGTGTGAAAGTCAATGATCCTCATAGTTAATAAAAAATTCACGCCGTGAAATCACGGCGTGAAACTCATAATATTGTGAATAGCCGTAAGGCTTGTTTACGCTCGTAATCGTTTTATAAACTTAATATGAGCTTATTAGTTTGCGGTCTTGTAAACGCGGGATTCGTCGTTCTGGATCTTACCGTTGCGCATATCTGCCTCGGTCCATGATGCATTCTGACGGATCTTGAAGATGTCTCCGGTGTAGAGAGGGTTCATGATGTACTTGTTATCTGCGTTTGTGATCTGGCTGTAATCAACGAGTCCCGTCTCGGCATCGATGGTATAGTTGGTGTTCTCAACGCCGTACTGAAGATAATTGTGAAGGATATCGTCGGTATTGATAGCGTAAATGATCTCCATTGCTCTATCAACATCGGAATACTTGTTAACTGCGAATGCGGAATTGAAAACGTTATCTACGTTAGCGGGAACGTCTGCGGTGGGATCTGCAGCCTCAATGCCTGCAACCTGAGGATATTCTACGATGTTGCACGCATAGCCGTTGTTTTCGTATGCAGCCTTATCCTCGTACTTGCCTTCAACAATCTTTACGTAATTTTCAATATCAAATCCATCTTCAGCACCCTTCTTAGCAGTGATGGCGTCTACGAGAGTGTTCATATTGCTAAGGTTGAAGCTTGCGAGCTGAGACGTGCTACCCATATATACCTCCTCGGCGGTATCTCTGTCGATAAGGAGATAGGTGTAGCTACCTACTACACGGTTGTTGGGAACTACGTAGTTCTTATCTGCAACTACGGACAAACCGGTGATAACGTCGATGGTATCCTCGGTGATCACGGATGCATCCATAAGAGTTTCTGCGATCTGGTTGTGAAGTCCCTCGGTGTTCTTGATAAGCTCAGCGTGGAACTTATTCTTAAGCTCGGGATAGATCTCAACCTTCTCCTCGTAAATGTCGGGATAGAAGAACTCGGTAAGATCTGCAAGGTGTCCCTTCTCATACAAGGAAAGCATCATCTCAGGAGAGTTGATAAGGAACATATCGGGCTTATTCTTGATAGCATTCAAGGAAGCTTCGTCCGTAGCCTCGGACTCAATTGCCGTCTTTGCCGCATCAAGCTTCGCGATAACGGTCTGCTGATAATCGCTTTCGTTGCAGTAAACGATGTTAATGTTAGTATTGAATTTTTTAGAGGTGTAGTTATTGATACGAGCGTTTACGGTAGCGTTATCGTTCGTCGTATCACCAACGATGTAAAAATTCAAGGTCAAGCTTTCCTTCTCGTAACCCTTCATAGACTCGTCGAGATCCTCTCCGATTCTATCCTTTCCGCATCCTGCGAAGGTAAGAGTAACGAAAACAAGGCATAACAAAAGGCTTATGATTTTCTTCATTATGTAATTTTCCTCCAAGAAGACGATTTATTACCAATTAATTTTACAATAAAATAAGATAAAAGTCAAGTGCTTTGGCTTCTAAAACAAATATTTTAAATAATCATAGCACATTTGACAACTTTACGGCTGTTTTTTTGTTTAAAACGCCGTTTTATTTTTGAAAATCAGGATTAATTAGCGAGATAATCCTTAAGAGTCTTAGATCTTGAAGGATGTCTGAGCTTTCTCAGTGCCTTGGCTTCGATCTGACGGATTCTTTCTCTTGTGATCTGGAACTGACGTCCAACCTCCTCAAGAGTTCTCGGTCTTCCGTCCTCAAGACCGAATCTAAGCTTGATTACCTGCTCTTCTCTGGGGGTGAGTGTGCGAAGCACGTTGCAAAGCTGCTCTCGAAGAAGAGCGTAGGATGCGCTATCGGAGGGTGCGGGAGAATCGCTATCCTCAACGAAATCACCAAGGTGGCTATCCTCTTCCTCACCGATGGGAGTTTCAAGAGAAACGGGATCCTGTGCTATCTTCATAATTTCACGAACCTTGTCCGCGGTCATTCCGAGCTTTTCTGCGATCTCATCGGTGGTAGGCTCGCGTCCGAGATCCTGAAGAAGCTGTCTTGAGGTTCTCGAAACCTTGTGAATGGTCTCAACCATATGAACGGGAATACGAATAGTTCTCGCCTGATCGGCTATAGCTCTCGTTATAGCCTGTCTTATCCACCAGGTAGCGTAAGTTGAGAATTTAAAGCCCTTGCTGTAATCGAACTTATCCACCGCCTTCATAAGTCCGAGGTTACCCTCCTGTATCAGATCAAGGAAGAACATTCCCTTGCCAACGTATCTCTTAGCGATACTTACAACAAGTCTGAGGTTAGCCTCCACAAGCTCGTCTTTAGCCTTCTCTCTTTCCTCCTCCGACTCACTGTTGGTCATTATCTCGGCAAGCTCACGCTCTCTTTCTGCGGTAAGCAGCGGTACTCGGCCGATCTCCTTGAGATACATACGAACGGGGTCGTCGATAGCAAGACCCTCCTGCTCGAGCAATCTCTCCATATTTTCGCCCGCGCCAAAGGACTCTACCTCGCTCTCGATCTCGCTTATCTCGGTATTTGAGATATCTCCGGGAAGCGGTATTCCGTTATCCTCCAGAGTTTCATAGAGCTTGTC